>JALZOS010000388.1 GCA_030913755.1 Thermoproteota archaeon
TTGCCTCAATGTTGGATAGGTTCAATTGTCCAGCTATCGTTGCTAGAACTTTTGTCATTCCGGGCGTAAGTCGAATAAGAGCTGCTACGCTCTCCATTCTTCATAGAATATTAGAGATATTTGATAAGAAATAGTATTCATAGAACAATTTCAGACGTTCCATGGACAGTGAAGGTAAAACAAGTAGAAGAGTATTCACAACAACAAGAAGATGCAGGAAACTATTGTCCTAAAAATTATAACTGCTGTGATGGAATCCCAGACGAAGATTCACCGAATTCCTGTTCCAAAGATGATCCATTACAGGATTATGGGAGCAATCGGACTAATGACCAAAGAACATAGATCATGCAACATAGGAGTAACAGAAGCGGCAATATTACTAAATATTACTATCGAGAGTCACGCTCAGGTAGTAAGGTTGGAGAGTTGCTCGTAAATGTCGGAATACCGGTAGAATAAGTGTATGCACTACGGATAGATCGATAGCTACTCAAGACTGAGGTAACTGGTGCGCCAGCTCATCCACCCGCTGGGCCTTTTTATTCATTTCCTTCTCCCTGAGCCCATTTGCCCAGCCCTTTATTATCCGTCTTAGCAAATGGGATATTGTGGGTTGTGATATCAAGTTTTGATTATAACATACTCTGGCATATTTCTCGAGAAAGGTAAAATCTTCCGAACAAATTTTAGTCGAGACCACTTTATCCAACTTTTCACCTTTAACTTTTCTCGGCAAATGTTTATCGATCGGGATTAGGTCTATTATACTTTAAGTTTAAGCATAGACAGGAATTAGGGTTTATCGTATTAACGCTTGCCTTCAATGTCCTCTCAAAAGCCATATTTAGCATATTTAGCATACCTTTTTGGTCTACATGTCTATCAGTAGTTTTGACTGCTGAATCGGAGGTATGACGGTCGTGTGCTTTTCAACATGCTTTACCGCGCCTTTTCTAACACGCCCTGTCGCCTGACTATTAATGTTAACAAAGAACGACAAATAGACGCTAAAAACCATCCATTTGCAAATTGAATAAGGCGTGTAGAAGGAGACCGTGTTAACAATTACACTTAAATAGGCTTTTCATAGTCTTGTTTTTACTAGAATATCGTTATTTTGTAGAAAATTATTCTATGCTAACAGACCCAATTTATTAAATTATAATCTACTAGTCGAGACCCTCTGGAATTTATCTTCTCGGAAATGTGAAAGAATTTTTTGATTAATACTTGATTTTCATGCTATTCAAACATACCATGTAACCCCATTTTTTCCAAGATGGGATATCAGTTAGCGTTATCAGAGCAGTATCTACTAAGCCTCCTATAACACCAGCCAAAAAAGGATACACGTACTATTTGGTTTCTATAATAAAGCTAAAAATATTAAAGTATATTTCCGAGGCGGTCCTTCATGGGGTGATGTAGTTTTGATTAAGCTTGTATTATGCATGTATAACATCAATGCTATGCTGGAACCATCGATACAGCCTCGATTCTGTTAGAACCAGAGCACAATTTACATACACCAAACCAGCCATCGATATCAACTTCCATTTTGTCTCTTGACAGGTATTTACCACATTCAAAGCAAAAGTAATCCGAACTGTTTTGCAATAATAAAATATGATTAACAAAGTTATTAACGGTTTAAGGCTTGTAGTAACGATGACACAAGAAACTATTTGGCCATAAACCAAATGATAATTCGCATTAAGTATGATTCCTGACAAAAAACTGAATTATCTCTCATCATGCCATGCCCTTTTTTCATCTGCATACCGAGATGCATGCAGATAGAAGATCCTCCATTCATACGGGGAGAATTTGATACGTTTAAGGATAGTTTTGAGGAACTCAGAGTCGCTGAGTTAAAAGTCCTTTATACTAGGAATGTCTAATATGATGACATGTGCTTCGAATTCGAAATACCAAATAAGATGAAATACAAGAACAAGAATGTGATTGATGAAGAAGATAGAGAAATCGAGCCTGAGCTTGAAAAAGTAGAAGAACCTGTGACAATTTCAGCGAGTTAAATCACTACTTCTTTTTTTTTGTCCTGCGCAGTATATCCGAATTTAATCGAATTTAATCGGAATTAGTCTGTGCCGGTGCACTTTTATCCACTTTCTGAAAGCTGACAGAATGAAGCATATTCGTAAATATATCTTTAAATTCGCCCATCCTTCCAAGCTGTGTAGCATATAGTATAATGTACGTGCCGCCTTGTTGCTTTGTAGTTATCATAACTCCATCAAATCCTTTATCGATTGGAGCGTTTAGACGATGAAGTTGGTCCGTACTCACTGAGATAGAATATAAGTGTCCTGAAGAACCATCAGTTAAAGTGACATCCGACTCATTATTTATTGTTGCATAGTGTGATATTATCCAAGAGAGCAGTCCTGTCTTTTGACCGAGGGGAAGTGCGAAGTTAGCTAATGAAGGTAGATTTACAACAATGAAAAATCCACTCAAGTCGTCATTGGTTGCAGTGAGACCATTCAATCGCCAGTTCAGTTTGGCAACAGTTTGTGAGACTGTGCCACTATTCCAGTTATCAGGAGCTTGCATACTTATCTTTAGATTGTTATTACTACGGTCAAGAAGTTGTTCATTTCTTGCATCCGTTCTTTGTATGCCCTGTGACATTATAGAGATACTAAAGGTGGTTATAGAAAGTAAAAAAATTACTAACACTAACCTATTTTTACTCTTCATGGAAACGAAGGTGAATTCATTTTGATGCTAAAAAAGATTACGGAGTCTGAATTGACGTCTTAAAGTTAACTTAAGTCATTTAAGTTCTCATACTAAAAGAAATGCAAAGTTAAAACGAGCTTATGTTGGCATAGGGACAAAAACATTATACAGCATAAGAATACCAAGTAATTCCTTTGGATGTTTCAGAATTTCAAGTAATTCTTTTTCTCCTTCTTCAATAATATTCATACTTTTTTTCATCTCTTCTACTTCATTCTCCTTTTGTTTCTGCCTTTCTAAGGTTTCAAGATATTCATCGTAGACTAATACCATCCTACAT
>JALZOS010000389.1 GCA_030913755.1 Thermoproteota archaeon
ATGTAGGATGAAGCAACTAGTAGAACCTACTTCTTTCTTAGCCGAATCCATTGCTCAGGGATGTTCTTTAATCTCTCCGGTTCAATAATATCGCCGAACAGTGAAGTCGTTTTACTTGCCCCAATGTTCAGCGCTCGAACAACGAATCTTCCTGCCACCTTCACCAACTTTGGTATAGGAATTTATAGTTTATTCAAAAAGTTTATTGCCCTTAATGAATATTACTTATGTATGGATCTGAAGCTGTCAGCAGTTGATAAGGAATTATTAAAGATACTTCTCGTTCCTGATGGCAAACGACCTTCTGCATCATTATCTAAAAAATTAGGAATTCCACTAACCACAATTCAACGAAGACGCAAGCGATTAGAAAAAGAATTTTTGCAATCTTCCTATTCGTTGAATCTAGATAAATTTGGGTGGAGACGCATAGATTTTCTTATTTCCACTAGGAATGGAAAGACGGATGATGTCGCAAATAAGCTTATTGAGCTAGATCAAGTAACGTATGTGGGAAAGAGTATTGGAGAGCATACAATTGATTTAAGAGCAGAAACAATAGTGAAAGATAACAGTCAACTTCTTGATCTCCTTGAGAAGATAAAGGCTATGGATGGTGTCAATGATGCTATCTGGAGTGAAATTGTAAAAGTGGTTGGAAAGAAAAGATCTATCCCCAGTAGCATAATAGACCAACTCGGCATATAGTGATATAACATCAGATTCTATCATTTAGAATAACAGATAGAAATCAATTCCAGTGCGTTACTACATATAGGACATACATCGACCAGCTGTGACCTGTCCAACTATAACCAACCCATCAAAAATAATTCTGGGAGCTCCGGTTTCTTTCATGTTTGACGTAATTCAAGGATTTGTAGGGATTACTTTACCTTATTCTGGAACTTCGTTTTTTCAAGGTTTTGTTCTTTTTGTTCATATTCTTCTTGTCGACTTTAACACTTGGTTTGGATTTAAGGCTGCCTTTTGATCTGCGACCTGTAATTGATTTGTCTAACTTAGTTATTGTTCTTTGAATGTAGTTAAATTGAATCTGCATCTTTCTGATACTTTCATGTTGTTTATTGCTAATGATTGCTATCTTATCTATTTGTAACAATTTCCTTTGTATTTGTTTTAGAATATCTTCTGTCCTTTTACTCGTATGAAGGTGCTTGTTTAACTGCTCTTGTAATCTCAAAATAGACTTATTTTCGACACCTGGTTGCTCCATCATCCCTGTGATCGGCATTTTTATAGGCTCTCTATTGCCTGGTTTTTGATCCTCGATCTCTAAGACATACTTGTTGTACTTGTCATTCTCCGCTCCCATACGCTGGTCTTTATCGTCTTTCTCTTCCCTTACGAAATCATCCACATTTCCAGGCTCAAAGACATCGTCTTGCATCTTCTCAACCTCTTCTCCCTCTTTTGTTGGTTCACTGTTATTTGCGTAGATATTTTTCTCATCTTCGTGGAGTGGCATGTTGATTGTTATCAAGTCTTACTAAAAAGCAAAGTGGTCAGGAAAAGTTTCTGATAGGAATAGGAAGTATAACTTCGAACCTGTCTAATATTTTTATTTTTGTTTTTTATAACCCAGTTGTTTGTAGTTATAGAAGTACTTTCCATCGCAAGTCGAGTTTATACAATGCGAATAATATAGGTCATAAGAAATGTAAAATGCAATGCATAACAAGATAAAATCAATTTCGTTGAAATCCATCTAAATTCAAAGATTCCTGAACTTATAAGCCATTAGTGTTGTTAGTTCTTAAGTTAGATCAAGTTATCGTTGTTTTGTTTAGTTTCCGTCAATGGATCCATAGTTGCGTAGCAAGTAGATTTAAAACATAGTTCCCTTAAAATAGTATATGGACGACAATAATTCAAAAGCTAACGATGCCGACGCCAAGAATACCCCACTACCACGGTATAAGGTAACCAAGAGACCTGCGGCCATGACGGACAACCCGATGGTCAAGGTGTTAGATTCCATAGTTAGTGGATTGGAGGGATCTTTGGGCAAACGCACATATCTTTGTGGTAATCCTGATTGTGGAACATTAATAATATTTCATACTAACGAACCCAGACCTATCGTTTGTCATAGATGTGGAGCCGAGATTGACTGGGAAGGAGAATATATAACAACAATCAGGATATGTCCTAAATGTAACAAGGAATACGATGTTACAACAAATTACTGTCCATTCCACTCCCCTCCTGTATCATTGATAGAAAAAGAGCTAGAAAAGCATGGGAGCTCTTTTCTTTAAGGGGGACAGACTATAAGATCCCCTTACCTAGATTCCAACTAGGAATGGAAAGACGGAAATTGTTGTTGCATATCCCAATTTCAGCCATCTGTAGTAGAAGGTGAACAGGAGCTAGTAACTCTACTGAATCTTTATCGAAAACTGGGTTCTATTTTTGAATGATTCAGCCGCCGCCAGCATCAAATCCTCCACCTGTCGATTCAACTTCAGTTTTTTCTATTTCTTTATCTTCTTGTGTTTTTCGCTTCTTGGTCGGAACTTCACTGACCTGATTGCTTATATCTTCATCTACTTTTGACATGTCTTATAATGTGATTCACAAGTTATTAGCGTTAGCGGTTAGCAAGGGACTTTTGGGAATATAACACCATGGATAAAAGGTCTAGCACGACCCCAAGGGATTTTGATTTCTACAACTACCCGAAAAGATCGTTTAGTTGGTATGATTGGCACCCTGGGCTTCGCATTTATGACAGGTAGTTACTAACCGTCAAAAATCTAAAAAAGTGGATAGAACACACAAAAACATACAAGACGAACTGGAATCACAGTGGCGCCGCTTCCCTGCCTAAGAATCAGCTAAACGATTTTTATGAACTAGCATCATCTTGTTTTCAAACGATTGTCCTAGTTTGTTAAAAAAACACTTTTGAGAACAATATTTCTTAATAATTGGTATACTTAGTCACGAAAAAAACGAGAAAAGGAGCTGTGAAAGTATATTTGGAATAGAACTTGGTTTTAAAGCTGATGACTGTGGGCTTGAAGTTAGTAACAAACCTAATTTCAGTGCATCCAATCTGGATTCAATCATTCAACTTGCCAAATTGCTTTTTTTGTTGGAACAGGGAATGTGCTTGTGACCCTTGTGTTGCTTTTCTTTTCTTTCATTCTCTATCAAATTAATCCTAGAGAAGTTGGTACTATCTCAAATCGTTACTTGTCATAGCCATTGTACCATCTTTTAGGTAATGGCGGAATAGAAAAATGTGTTAAACAAGGGGTTAAATTTCAGTCTCCACCGAATCTAATCTCGATGCACCGTATTTAATGATAATATTCTTTCCTAATTGAAGAGGAAGACCGACCCGGTACTAATTGCCACACATAGTTCATCTTACAAACCAAGAAAAAGATTATTTAGTTATTTTGCCTCAATCAGATAAAGATGTTAAAGACGTCACTTAGTTATGATGGCGGAACCGTGATAATTAAAGGTCTAGCTCATATTCCCTTTGCTACAGTCGATCCTAGAACGAACTCATTGAGAGCGCAAGCTCTGC
>JALZOS010000334.1 GCA_030913755.1 Thermoproteota archaeon
ACCTAAAAGCATCTGATTTGGTGCGGATTGACCTTCATACGGACGGCGTTTATGGTAATTTAAAACACACTATCGAATGGCAGATGCATCGAGATATCTACAAGAAGACAGATTCACGCGCCGTTGTTCATACACATAGTCCTTTTACGCTCGGAGTGGCCATCTCATCAAATTTCAGACACGTCATAGAAGAAGCGAAATTTGTAGTTGGAAATCCTGTCATAATTAAGCATCTTCCTTCAGGTTCTGCCAAGCTAGCTCAAGAGGTCTCCAATATTTTTGAAAGCAGTAAGACGAAGGCGGTTATTATAAGAAATCACGGTGTCGTTGCGAGAGGAGGAGATATTGACGAAGCAAGGGCCGTAGTAGAATCTCTCGAAGAGTGGTCAAAAATATTGACAGTAGCGAAAGTTTTTGGCGGGGCCAAACATCATCTATGAAGGTTTAATTTAGCGTTCATTATACAATACATGCAAGGAAGTAATTTTTTTGTATGCAATTGCCATTTCAGGAGCCTAATATTTTGAATATAGGCGGTAATGAATGGTAATAAATGCCATAGAATGTCAAGGTTTATATTGAGCCATACACTACCATATAATGGTTACAAATGACAGACACAAATAAAAAAGAAACAACTACAACAAGCACTATTGCACAAGACAGCTCTGAAATCTTTGATACATATAAGCAAGGCGTGTTAAAAGTTACTGAAGAAGTATCTAAATTCCAACCACAATATGCACAATCAATTTCAAACTTACAGCAAGAATACATACAACTGACAAAAGAATTCGTTAACAAGGTATTTGCAGCACAAAGAAATTGGGCTGGTAGCAACGTAACTTCTACTAACACCACATTTCCAAGTTCGACATATGCACCATATGCAGAACAATTTAGGAGACAGTCTAATGAAATCACTGCACAGGCACTGAGTGTATTTGACACATCGAATCAACTAGCAATAAATGCAATAAATGCAGCACGAGAGAATGTAAAGTTATACGGAAAGGCTATCGATGCAGTAACGGAATTTAATAATAACGTAGCCAACGCATGGTCTTCATTCTTCACATCAGCACAAAGACAGCAATACTTCAGACAATAAGGTCTTCCAACCTTTTTTAATTTTTTAAAATCTCGATTAATAATTCATAGTTTTATAGCAAGAAATTACATTTAGAATCTGGATTCGAAGTCTACCCTAAAAGTTATTTATCGTAAACAAATGTTGTGTATCAAATTGCTCAACTCGAACGAGGCGTAAACAATGTGTTCTTTTAAAAAGACTTATTCGTGCCCAGATTGAGTCCTGCGAGGGCACCATATTCCACTACTTTCGCTTTGGCAAAAGAATGATCGAAAACAAAATGTCACGTGATAGTGTCCCTATCGTAAAGAAACGTAAAAGACGATTACGTGAACGTCTTTTCTCTCTAAAGATGAGCATTTGTTGTTGGGCATTAGTGGTATCGATCGATTGATCATTCTATCAGACTTACTGATCGATTGACTGACCGCTATTTCTCCGGTGAAGATTTCACCCACCTGTGTAGGGAGAAGCCACAACTGTTACAAGATCAGCATCGTAAAGGGAAGAATTTCCTTCAATTTTTATTGTAACACTACTTGGAGACTGCCAGCCAGCATCCATTATCTGACTTCCTCCCATAGTTGTTGGTGCATTCGATGTATTCTGATCGTCATTAGTTTGAGACGCCTGAATAGAGTTCGTCAATGCCGTGGCAACTAGCGTTACTGCGGGTGTCGTACTGTTTCCAGTGCTGTTTCCCATGTGCCTTAGATTAACTGAGATTTCCTTATCACTTGAAATAATAACCCAAGTGAACTTGACTCCTTGAACAATACTCATCCCATGAATTCCAGGAACTAGAGATTGAGCGGTCGCGAGAGAAAACGAATTTGTCAGCAAAATGCAAGCAGCGAGAAGTGGCAATAGAGCAGATATCTTATCAAATACAAGAATTTGGTTTATTCTTAGCATATTATCGAGTATTAATCTTGTATGATTTATCACTTTCCAATACATACCGATCCTAAATCGAAAGACATGCATTAGATATGTATTCAATGCGCCTGATACCATTCTCAACTCTACGACACGTTTTCTTCATGTCTATCAGCATCATTCGTGATTTTATGATTAATAAAATGAATTGCTTATCAATAGATCAGATCCGTGATATATCACTTGAAAAACTGAGCTGTACTAATCTACTCTGAACCCGATAGATCTCTCGTAGACCAATGACAAAGAAATCAAACATCTACATTCGGCGTAGGTTGTTAGAAACCACGCTCATGTTTCAAAGTAGGAGACATTTTGGCTGCAAGGAGGGATTGCACTAAATGTATGAAAATAGCTTGATGGCACTCCAAAAGATCCTGGAAATTCCACGAAGCTCTGGAGGTCGATCCATCCATTCTTCTGACGTTTCTTGCAAGATCAGTATGATACCGCCAGAAATTACTTACTTAGGGAATGGAATAAAGTACTACTGTATAGAAGTCACATGTGATGATGGAAGGCAATACGCAATACAAGCATACGGAGATGAAGCTGAAGCCTTGTTCAGCGAAGCACACAAGTGCGTTCTCTGTGGCAATTCCGTTAAAGAAGAAGAGAAAAGAAGACTAATCGAAGAAAAGACTGATAATGGTCACATGGTATTCGTCGAAAACAACTGCAAAGAACCGTTCAAAAGATTTGAAAGCGTATATGGAGAAGAGTTCTTCGAATATCAGTGATCGTCGACTCACTGTCCAAGATATGGCATGACGGCCCTGCAGAACTCGATGGATATTTCCCTTTACTCCACGTGTTTGGTTGGTTTTGATTCTATGATTTGGTAAACAATAGAATACTAGCTGCACAGTTAGAACATATAATAATACGTGCATTTACTGATTTGTAGTTTTATTGAGCGAACCGGGGATTAAGAGGTTTTCAGATTGGAACGAATTGTATAATAATGAAGTGGAAAACCTCCCATGGTATTATGAAGCGCTTGATAACGACCTGGAAGAAGAAATAAGTATGCTGGGCATCGGAGCTGGTCGATTTTTAGATCTAGGAACTGGTCCAGGCACACAAGCTCTTCAACTCTCCAAGATGGGATTTAGTATTACAGGTACCGATGTTTCGGAAAGGGCAATCAAGAGAGCAAGACAATTATCTAATAAGATTAATTTTTTGGTGGACAATATTCTTGAGACTAAATTAAATGAAGAATCATTTGACTTTATTTTTGATCGGGGATGTTTTCACGTCCTCGCACCAGAGAAAAGAACAGATTATGTGAAAACAGTACACAAGATATTGGCGAAAGATGGATTCCTCTTCTTGAAATGTTTCAGTATAGCAGAACCTATGACTGAAGGTCCCTTCAAGTTTTCTGCTGACGATATATCATCTCTATTTACACGATATTTTATTATTTCAAAAATTAAGGAGACTGTATATCAAGGCACACTAGAGACTTTGCCCAAAGCATTATTCGTTGTTATGAAAAAGAGGTACTAGTCAGAATATTATTCAGATCGCTTGCATAACATTAAGGCTATGGTCATCTCACGTGATAGATGAAAAATTGTAAAAATCAACCCACGGTAACCTCAGACATTAACACGTTTCACGCCTAGTCTTAATGGTTTTTTTCAAGATCCGGACTCGGCATTCTTGTCGGTGCTGTCGTCTTTACTGCCACTGCTGTCGTCTTTACTG
>JALZOS010000342.1 GCA_030913755.1 Thermoproteota archaeon
TCAATATCCTTATAATATTCACGGGGAGATCCAAGCAAGACATGCTTTTAAACTGGTCTACAAATAATTGCTTGTGAAAAATGGAAATGGACTCAAGATTGGAATGTCGGGTATAATCTTAGCTTCATTGCTCCTAGGCATTATCAACAATCACAATCCTTCCCAAGTATTCGCACAAGCAAAGGCTAATGCAACTTCAATTCAAATAGCTAGTCCATTTGCATTGGACCAGCTTAAATCCGATCTAGGGAATTTAACAATATGGCCCAATATACATTCCAATGTAAAGACAGACTTTAACCCAAACGTTACTTTCCCGCATATCAGAGATAGCGCTTTCATCCATCCATTTGCTATAGTAATAGGTGATTGCTATATAGGCAGTTTAGTATTTGTGGCACCTACAGCAGTATGTAGAGCCGACGAAGGGACTCCCATCCGTGTAGGGGGATAATTCAAATATGCAAGATGGTGTTGTATTGCATGGTTTAGAAACTGTTGACCATGGAAAGAACGTGGATGGAAGACGATATTCTGCAATTGGAGAAAGATTGTCAGCAAACGATTCACGTTTTGGTGATGGCTACTCGATCTTTATTGGTGATCGCGTTAGTCTTGCCCATGACTCCATGGTTCATGGTCCAGCATGGATTGGTAATGATACGTTCATAGGAATAAAGAGTTTGGTGTTCAATGCTAAAGTGGGTAATAATGTTGCTATAGGAGTAGCAAGTGTAATAACGGGAGGCGTTCAAATTGATGATGATAGATATGTAGCGCCAGGAAGCGTTATAACCATCCAGGAGCAAGCAGACCTGCTGGCACCTCGAATTGGAAGTGATTATGAGAAAATAAACAAGGCGGTTATTAATTTTAACGAACGAATTGCAGAAGGGTTATTGGCAAAAGCATATGATGCTCAACTTGAAAAACTAATTCACGAGAGAGAATCTTTGATGGAAGAAGAAATGCTCGAAACCACTATAACTAATGTTACTACTGGAAAGTAATAGTAATGAATTCCAATACAAATAGCAGTATTGCAATAACACTCAAGACAACTTTCAAGCGATCTCTTCCACGATGATTCACCTATTGGAAAAGACAAGTTCTTACTACAAGTAATCTTATAGTCATTATTTTGGTAATAATATTACAGGAAAGATAGATATAGAGTTTTTAATTTTCCTGTACGAACTCAGATTTGCAACGACTATGTGCTAAATAAATTTTTATTATAATTGTTTAAAAACCCGTAGGGCCATTATAATAGAAAGCGAAATGGGCAAATATTCGACCCGCATTATAGGAATAATGCAATAATGAAGGTACTGCTGGCCGAAGACGATTTGCAGACTGCATCATTATATGAGCAGATATTGACTGAGAGGGGGCATGTAGTCATTTTGACATCAAATAGTGAAGAATGTCTAGAAACGTACAGCGAGAGCCTGCGCCAAGTGCGAACTGGCTCGGACCATTGTTTAGGTGTTCAACCATTCGATGCCGTTATTCTTGATTACAAAATGCCAGACATAAGTGGATTAGAAGTCGCGAAAGAAATACTCGCAATTAACCCTCGTCAAAGGATAATATTTGCTTCCGCATACATTAAGGAAGCTCTGTTGGAATCTATAAGGAAATTGAAGACTCCCGTAGCAATATTGCAAAAACCAATTTCGAGTACAAGTCTTGATAGACACACTAGAAGACGCAGGAGTCTATGAAGAGCTAAAGAAATTCAAGTTTGATGTCGAAGTGTTCAAGAAAGCAGGTTGGAGTCATGAATTACTTCAGAAAATAGTTGATATCCTTGAGGAGAACAATCGGCAGGATTGACATGAGAATAGACGTCTCTCACCATAGTTGCTGTGGGCTACAGAAAAAAATAGATTCTTAATTAAATATCATTTTTGAAACTATCTAAGGCCAGTTCTGAATTTAATTTCCATTCTGATATTTCCTTGAATTGTCACAACTTGCTTTGCAGGAAGTGAAATGCTTATACACTCATTTATTTTACTGATCGATTATTTTCATATTATTATTACTACTTTCAATTGATCTTTCATATAACTAGAACAGTCTTAATGGATAAATTGCTAATACGTTCATGATGACTAGAATTAACACATATACAGAATCACCAGATTTAGTGCTATACTATCAATCGGGGCTTGGCATCGATAGTCAATACCGCGATAATTTTGCCTATACAGGTGAATGAGATCAGATTTGGGAAGGAATTTAAGGATCTTAAAAAGTCGTATTTCAGATGACTTAAATTTTAAACGTAACACAATTATACAACTCTTGCGAGTATCTGTCATGAAAACATTATCATGCCGCGAAGCGGGATTCGACTGTGACTACGTAGTCAAAGGAGAGACAGAGGAAGAGATATTCAAAAACGGTGCAGAACACGCTACGAGGGAGCATGGGATGAAACCAGAAGATATAACTCCACAATTCAAAGAGAAACTGAGAGGTCTAATTCGTAATTCTTAGCAGTTTATTCTTTCTAATTATTTTTCTGTAATTAGGATTGCACAGATCTTGAAGCGATTCCAAATCGCTAAAGGTTTAGTCCGCTAAATGTCTTATAAAACCTAACGGCAATAGTCCGATTGAGACACTCCGTCATTTGGACTGAATCCTGAAGATGTGGAAGAGAGTTGTGATGAAGGTCATCCTCGAAAACATTTCGATGCTCTAAGAAGTTAGCAGAAGAAGATCCTGTGCTGTTACCCTATTTGGAAGATAAGCGTATAGAGATAGACAGTGTCATTGCAATTGTAGGGAACAAACGGTTTTGGAAGTTTATAATCGAAAAACTTAACCACTGAAATTGAAACATCGATATCCTTCGAGGTGGAGATAAGTCCTACTGACTTCTGGCATTACACTAGGTTCGAAGAAATGAGTAAATAAATGTCTCTCCAATTTGGTGTATTCAAGGTTTAGATGAAGGGATCTGCTTCAATCCACAATTTTTGATTCGTTGATTACTGTCATTGCATCTCTCATTAATTAGACAGAATGGATGACGATGTCAGTTTCATCGTTTAATACGAAAGAGATTCAGTTTCATGGATTTTACGGTCCGTAAATATTGCAACTGGGACATCGCATTTATCACATCTCCATGAAAATAATCTAACCTCTCTGTCAGAAGTGCAGAAACTGTCTTTAATTTCCCACGATCGATTGTTAGAGTTGTATGAAGGTGGTCTATAACACATTCTGTGTTTACAACGGCGCATGCTGACAACCATCTGGCGTGCTATGATAAATAATCTTTGTTACTTTATTGAGTAAGAACAACCACATGCACTTATAGAATGTATAGTAAATTAATCATAAAAGAATTTGAAAGGAGACATAACTAAAGCAAAGTGCAAGATTACTTTCATTAAAAAAGATAAATTTCACCGCTGCTGCAGTACTTCTTACCGTCTTATTGGGCTGGAGTTTATGAATTTCCTCGATATCTTTAATTTGATTCTTCTTCAGCATATTTACTACTCATATTTGTGTTTTCCTTCAAGTCTAACTATCTCTTGTATTATGGCAGTGAAATAAGCAATATGAAATGATTTATTGTCCGCACTCCAGTTCAATATAGAAGAAAATTCAAATTTAATATCTCATAATGCTTATTTTGTATGTCTGGAGCCGTCATCCTCGTCATCACCGTCATTCCTATCCTCGTCTTGATCCCAATCGACCTCAATTTTAACTTCATCCTCCTTATTCTTACCTTCATAAACGACGTCAAAAGGAGCAAATTTTTTATGTCAAAAATGATTATACTTCCCTTGATTTTTTATCTAATTTGGCTACGAATATGTCTGCTATTAGATTTGATAATATGAAGGGGATAACAAGATTAATCAGTCATTAAATCATACCGAATTCTGACAAATTGTTTAGAATTGGTGTTAGAGAAATTGAAATTTCTTTATTACTCAGCCTGAACTCTAAATTTAGTTTCATAACGATACTGAGCATTTCTCTGTCCTCTCTTGCTGTATAGACCAGACATTCTGATATTTTGAATTGATTTTTGTTTGAAAGAAACCATTGTTTCCATTCATTTACTCTTCTAATGTTAATTTCAAGTTGTTCTATTACATTTTCCAGACTAAGGCCCTCTTCAATATCTAATAAATTTAACTTTAGCATTGGTAATAGAAGGCTTCCACCGTTGACTGGTGTGTGGGATTTGTTTAAATCCATTATGAAATCATCCTCGTCTACATCCTCTTCAGCGTTTGGATAATTGGGAAAAAAATACCCCGTTAAATTATTGTCCTTATCATATATTTTGTATACCGTATCATAATATTCTATACCCCATTCAAACTTACTATTCTTTCTCCCTAACAAACCAGTGTATTGATCCTTGGTATACCTAATATTAGTATGTTAGAGTTATCACAGATTAGAATTAGCTAAAGGGACCTCAACACACAGACCAAATAAGATTACCAAATTGTGTTTCATTATTCAGAATATTTCCAACACTCTATTTCTCTCCCACAATTGTCACACACATATTTTTCACATAGCACTGGCTTATCATAAGTGGTGTCATCCTGAACTATCTGTTCAAGGTAAAACTTATCTGAAGAACACTTCCTACATCGCTGTCCAGAGGGTAAATTCAGAAGTCCAGGTCTTCTGTCTTCGCCAAGAGTGATAAAATATGAGACATTTGTGTCAATCAAATCAAGTTGGATAGTACTAGGAATAGTCACATTATTCAAAGCAGCCATCAATGGAACTATCAGGAAAAGGTTCCGCTTGAAGTCAAAATCTGGCATTTGTAGTATAACGAAAGTATTACTTATAAGAATATCTTATATTTTTCAACGGTTTCTGAAAGGACCCACATGTTACAATAGAAAAGTCCCGGATTTCGCAAGCATCTATTCATTGAAAAGGACAGCTTCGTATCAATATCGTCATTTTGGATCTAGATTAGATACTAACATTTAAGCAAAATAACAAAGATGTCGAATACGACTAATCATGTATATAGTTCCTAATACTTAGTAATCGCAGCTCTGGTGATCAGATTGCTGAAGTGACCTACAAAATGTATGAGATAAAAACATGAGTCAAGTCGATCTCGCTAGTATTTCCGGTGGGACTATGGCGTTAATAGTCACTTGAAACTTCTAAATTAGTTAAGTTAAAAAGGTGTGAACATTTAGGTTTAATAATAAAGACTATTCTAATCTTCAGTGGCAAATTCAGTATTATGTTAACCTGTTTCTTTACGTGGAGAGTAGAATATCCTGGATAAATTATGTTCAATTAAGTGCTACGACATGAATAAATTGAATGTGGCTATGCTT
>JALZOS010000343.1 GCA_030913755.1 Thermoproteota archaeon
AAATATAAGAGGAGGTTTTGTATCACTAACCTACAAAGGGTTCCTGATCAAGAACCAAGATATTTATTTAATCAATTTCAGCTCGTCGCTTTATCTTGAGAAGAATGTCAATTTAGACTACGGTAAGGCTTTTAGAAAGAATGTTGCTAAACATTAAAGAGGATTTCAGATGGACTTAAGGTTCATTTTAAGATACCAGTTTGATTTAAAAAAAGAAAGAAGAAGAGAGGATTCCAATAAATATAGCACTGGCTGCACTCATATCTTTACTTCTAATATGAACAGGTCAATGCCTTAAAGCTCGCTGTAATCATGCTACAACAGGCTCGCTCTTAATGGTCAATGCATTATGGTAGATTTTAAAAATAGCAGGAAGTATGCCCACAGGTTCGCCATCCAGAGACACGGTAACATTTCTGTTTTTCGGTAAAAACGCAACTTGTGATGCCTGATAATAGAGAATATCATCTTCATTAGTGTATTGACTGTCACCTTTCATTTCAACAAGTTTTTGAAGTATTTTTAAACTCCCTGAATTCTTCATTATTATAATATCTAACAAACCATCCGACATGCTTGCTCGTGGTGCTGCATTAAATCCACCTCCCAAAAACTTGCCATTTGCAACCACAGCCATAGTTATGTTACTGGCTATCTTCTTAATTCCGTCTATAATAATATCACATTCATTACTTTCGTAGGTTGGCACTGTAGAAATAATTCCTGCCACAGTAGAGAGTAACCGACTGTTTATTTTACCTCTCACTCTTTTGGATCTATCTATTATTTCAGCTCCTACGCCCATCTCTGCAGCGTTTAACACAATTCTGTTACATGTAAAAGCCGGATTATCTTTATCTGTAACAGTCACACCTATTACATCTATCTTGCGTCTTTTCATCTGTCGCATATGTCTAAATGATTCAATACCTTGATGCTGTATTCCGAGTGACGCTGCAAGGACATTGCGACTACCAGATGGTACTATCCAAAAAGCTGCCTTGGGATTGATTGGGTTTAATTGGGATTCAGGCTTGAACTTCGTTGAATGGAGGGCTGATCTGCTCCTCGCTTTGATCCCAAAAAATCCATTTCCAACTTCGTTAATTGTACCATCGCCGCCAACAGCAACAATATTGTTGTATCCTTTTTTCAATAGTTTTCGTGTAATAATCGTTCCATCATCAGCTTTCTTCGTGAATATAATTCGATGCTGCTTTGGCAGAAATGTTTTAATTTCAGCATACGTGTCATTCCAATTTTTTCCAGTTGCTCCACCTTGAGAATTTGGATTGAGTATTAATATAAGATCGTCGAATTTAGCACCAACCTCCAGACTCTGTTTATTATTAGAAATTGGGCCTGGAACTTTAAGCCTTAGAGACAATGTTATGCTTAGTTCCTCTTAATATTTAATAATTGTATGCCAATGAATTCATGGAGAGCTTAATCTTGAAGTGCCACAGCTTATTTTTAAATATAAGCTGGTGCAAAGGGATTTAGCCAGCTCCGTGTCTGGACTTCCCTTAAAGTTTGCTCAGTGGACGGAGCAGAAAACTGAACATCCTACGTTACTTATATAGATCACATAATTTAATGGAGCCTGTGCATCATCAGTCAAAAGATTGGCTCGGACGCGGCGAACGATTTGAGGTCTGAAGGCACTATACAGAATGCCGAACAATAGTAACTATGTTGTTTGAAAACGGAAACGGGATGTTACAAACGACGTCGCCGGGCAATGATAATGATATAATCTGTATGACCGATATTATGTTTCTTAAATATTCAGTTGAAGGAATCACACATTCTGGAATGCTTACCGTAGAGTTTGAATACTCTTCTAGTCGTTGTACGATAAACTATCTTGATGTCCACTTTAGTGATCCTGAAATCAGACAACAAGTTGAGGGCAACCCGTACGTCCTACGAAATATTGATTCGTACCTAAGAAATAAGCTGCTAAATCAGGAGTACAACTTTAATTAACTCTAGCACGTATTTTGGCAAACTTTGTGATAGCTCTCTCCAATGTACCTCACAACGATACTCACGAGTTTCTGCCTGAAATAATTGTAGTAGGTCAGGATCATCCTCCACAAGGAGAATTCTGCTATTACTTGACAATATAACATATAGATACGTTACAGTAGTATAAACGAGTATGAGCCAAGAATACAGAGAAAAATGAGTGCTTCGATTGGAAACCGTCCTATAGCCTATAATCCATTTCTTATTGTGTAAGCTTCAAACTCTTGCGCTTTCTAGATTATTGTCGCACGAATGTGACAAATTGCAATTTCAGATTTTTACCCCTCTTATTTGTAGGATATTTTCACGATCCCCTTAATTATTTTTTACACTCGTTCTTTTCCTTCGTTTAGTTGGAATTCGGGTTATATCTCGATGTCCACAGAATCATTTCTGACCGAATTCGTAAATAATGCGGTGCTGTCATCACCCGAAATAATACTTTCAGTAATTCTGAGAACATTGATAGTTACTTTTCTAGTGTTAGCTATCATTCGATGGCTCGGAAACAAAGGTGTAGGTCAGCTAAATTCATTTGAACTTTTAATTATCATCGGAATAGGTTCGATCATAGGAGATCCGATGATCTACACAAAAGAATTATCGATTACGCAAGCAATTATCGCCGTAGTCATAATAGTGATTCTTTTTAAAGGGCTTGATTATCTTACTGCCAGAAGTAAGAAATTACTCCGGATAGTAGTAGCTCAGCCAGTCCAACTTGTTAAAGATGGAAAATATTTAGCACCTGGATTAAAGAAAGCACGAATCAGCGAGGACGAGTTTAAGTCACTTATGAGACTAAACGGAATAAAGAATCTAGAGGATGTTGAGGAATCTTATTTAGAGATGAACGGACAAGTCAGTTTCATAAAGACTCAAGGCGAGAATACTTAGTAGGGTTATCATTAATCACATTACCTTATTTAAGAACAAAATTTTGTATTAATAAAAAAGAAGAGGTTACACCTTATTGCTAAGAAATAGGAGATATAGTAACCAATTAAAAAAGAAAAAATTATCTTATAAAGGGTGCTTGCAGTTGCGCTCCGCCTATTGCTCCTGCAGCATTAGGATCTGCGTCTTCAAATGGTTCTTCGGTTACAATGAATTGCGTATATGTGTACGGATTCACCATTTGCTGGTTAAACTGTAATGTGCCATTTTTACCAAATTCACCTAGACTGAGTTTATAGCCTGAACCGCCAGCATCTACAAACCATCATTCATATACTTTTCCAGTACTCGGCGGTGCAGTCAAATTGGCTACTACATGGACTACATGCCCTTCGGGAGTGATACTAATTGTTCCTACTTTCTCGCCACCGTATGGATTATTGCTTGCAGGTTTAGTTACATCAATGTTTATTTGCTGTGCTTGAGCCATCCCAAATGCATCAAACGCTGCTGGAAATGCTAGTGTATCTGTCAATCAAACTGCTTCAGAAATAGGACAGAATATGTCTAACTCTGTGGGCAATGCGAGTCAATCCGCAAACCAAACTATGTCTGAACTTGGACAGAACGCTTCGATTGCTCTGAATAAAACTGGCGAATCGGTGAATGCATCAGCAAATGAGTTAGGTAAAAACGCAAGTGATGTAGATGCAACTATATTGAACAAGACAGGTGAAGTAGCCAAGAAAATAGTTGGCGGAGCTGCGACTGTACTTGGTAATATAAGTGGAGAAAATAAGAAGGGAATAGGCTAATAGTAGGTCAACTTATTATTATTTTTATTTAGTCCATATCAGTGAAATGAAGCTGATAGACCAGTAGTTGATGTTTCCGAAGATAGTTATGATTTGCCTGTATGTGATCAATGCGACCTTCAATGATAGCTTTTGATATAAACAATCCTACTCCAGTTCTATTGGATTAAGGAAATAGGTGTCCGTATTAATAAATAAAATTACTTGCAGGCAGAATTCCATAGCGTAGGACGTAAACTCTTATTATATCCTGATATTATAGATGAGGTATCGTTGAGTGGTTTAAGGAGTCAGGTTCGTGTCCCAGTTGATAAGTTTATTCACGAACTAGGTACGGGGGAACACGGTTGCATATTCTCAGCATCACGTGAATACACGCAAAATATACAGTTTATGTTTATCAGGTCTGGTCTTGAATCAGATTATGGAGCGGTATATACTACTGCAACAGAACCATTAGAAAATGTCAGAGCGGCAATGAACGAATATGGTATTGATACCAAAAAATACGTACAAAATGGTAGCCTAATTCTAATTAGAGGAGAAGAACTGTACAAAAATGCTGAAAAACCCGATTTAGAGCTCTGGAAAAAATCTGCAAGATCTATTTCGGACAACTTCAATGCAAAAGGTAAGCAGGGAGTTAGGATTGCAGCAGATTTGTCATCCCATTTTTTATCAAGAGGGTATGTTGACCAATGGTTTGAGCTGGAATATGCACTGGAACGAAAAATGTCTGTTCCCGTATCTGTCCTATGTGCATATGACGCTTCTATGCCTTCCATCGATTTAACAGATATTCTGAAATATCATATTGAGATTGATGGAAAAAATAAGGAATTTGTTGATGCACATAATTTCGTCATCTATGCATCGAAAGATAAGAATGTCATATTTACATTGTGAACTTACCTCTTAATTCAATTTTTACCTTCACGCAATAAAACCATCTTAATACGATATATAATATTCCCGCATCAGGGCGAACGTTTTGCAGCATTGTAAATAATTTTGGCGACGTAGTCTTTGTAAATCGCTGTATCTTCAATTGTGTCGACCAACATTTTGTTCGATATAAGTTTCTCCAGTACTTCAATAGGCACATTGTAATAACCATCATAATTTCATTGTGGAATTAGATCCTGTAATACGTTTGGGGGTCCACTTAATTAAATAATGACCCTATGAAGGATGTCACTTTTCTATGCACCACGTCCCACTTATTCCAGTCATTACTCTGTTGGGATCATTCGCCTACCTCATATTATAGTTAAATAAATGATTAGATATAATTCTCACGTATATCCCTGTTGGAAAAAACCCACTCGCAGACCAACGATCCTGCATTGCTGGAAAGATTGTTATTTGGTATTTCAAAGAGATGGATTGCTGGCCACAGTGTGAAGGATGCCATTTCGGCTGCGCGAAGGTCAAACGAGTTGGGAATGTCTATTATTCTTAACTATTTGGGGGAAGAAAATCTTGACAACCCTCAGATCAGAAAATCAGTATCAGAATATCTATCGCTTCTGGATCTACTCAATGCTAGTAACATCTTAGGATGCATTTCTATCAAACCAAGTCAAGTCGGCCTAGCCATAAATTACGAGTTATGTTTAAGAAACCTGTATGAGATCTCAGAACACGCCAGAAAAGCAGGCAGGTTCGTGTGGATTGATATGGAATCTGTTCGATACGTAGAAGACACCATTTCGATTTATTTGGATATCTTTAAAAAAAACAGACGGACGGGATTGGTTATCCAATCATACTTGAGGAGGTCTTACAGTGATTTGATGCACCTTGTAGAACGTGGCGCAAACATAAGACTTGTGAAAGGAGCTTACAATCAGGATCGAATCAATGCATTTCAGGCGACACGAGAAATTGACAACAATTTTTCCATGCTGATGAGATTCATGCTTGACCATTTGGGCTCGGATGAAATCCTAGCCATAGCAACTCATGACTCAAAATTGGTTAAGGAAGCAATATCGCTATTAAAGGGCCGGGAAATAATAAAGAGCATCCAATTTCAGTTTTTGAAGGGAATAAGAGATGAATTAAAACGTGAACTTGTTCAAAATGGATTTAGTGTCTGGGAGTACGCTCCATATGGAGAAAGATGGCTCGCCTATTCTGCTAGGAGAATTCGTGAAAGAAAGAGGAACATTATTTTGTTGGCAAGGTCGTTGATTCAGTCCTGATTTGAACCTGATGCAACACATATCCATCATTCAGTGATATTCAAGTCATTGCTAGAATTATTCAATCAATTAATCTCCGGAAGTATCCGGAAATTAAGACAGACTTAGATCAGTATCAAAGAGGGTCTAGACAAATTCTTAAGAATCAGTTACTAGAGCCTTTCATGGTCAAAGTAGAAACATCAAAAATTATCAATTACCGCCGAAGAAAAACTTTTCTCAGCGGTGAGAGTCACACGTTAAAACAAATTCAAGTGCGTCTTACTTCATTCCGCAGCATAGATTCGCTCAGCGAGTTGTTCATTCCATCCAGACAGGATCCCCTCGCCTGATGTTCCCACTGCGCTCCAGTGATGCGTAGACCCCCGCATTAACTTGGTTGTAACGGGCCATTGTACGCAAGATGCCCAAATCTTTGGGAAGGTCACCCTGCTGCAGAGTCGTCATCACACACCTCGTGCAAGGTGCAGTGACCCTCAGGAGAATCTCTTCACCGATAGTTACCTTCTTGCCAATCCATAAATTCTCGATAAAGTCCTTCTCTTCAGAGACTGACTCTATCACTATGTTTGGCCTAAACCGTCGAACCTCAAAGCGTCCTTCCGGATAGAGTTCTCTCAGACGGTTGATTGTAGAAGTCGTCAGGATATGGATTACAGCAATATCGAAGAAAGTTTGGGGAGGCATGCCTTCGTCGGTGACCTTCTCTCTTTGTGCTAGGCCCTCTATATCCGGCCAGTACTCCTCGTAGCTTGGCTTCTCCAAACTAGCCTTCATGATCTTAACCTCTCGCCCAAGAACTTTTGACAAAGTGGGATCAATATTATCATCATCGGAGAAAATGTTGGTGCCATCTGGGAACGTAATCCGGACGGGTGGGATGTTTTCCACGACTTGTGGTGGGTCCATGAAGGCTGCCCGAAAGTCGAAGAGCTTTCCCCATTTCCTAGGATTCTTGGCACTGGCCACCTTGCCAGTTTCTTGGTCGATCAGACCGTATGAGCGATCCCCCACGAGTCCACGTTCCGACATACATGAAGAATTGAGCTCCTCTCCCATCATGGACTTTATGGGGTACCGCCACAGAGAAACCACCGAACCAACTGGAACTCGTGCTTCCTTCTTGGCATTATCTGTTTGCATGATTGCTTGTCGTAGTGTATTCTTTCTCTTTACATATTTAAGAATCCCTGTTAAACTGAGCACTTTTCGTCCGTCTTACTCCTATAGAATCGTCTAACTCTGCTGGCAAGTCCCATGCTAATCATAAACTTGATGTTAGAGAAGCTATTGTTTGCGTTACCTTATTCGTCCTTACTAATTATGATTATAGTTACCTTAATGAATCAAGTCATATTTGCTCAGACAGGCGAACAGACTCAATATCATATTAAGTGGTATAGTTCTCTTATCCACGCTGAGGGAGGTAGGGGCAGTTTGAATATTTTTACATAAGAGACTATCGAGATTATTATGTGCAAAGCCGAATTGTATCATCGATTTCAATCAGTAGTAATTTGCTCGGACTAACTTACCGTTGTTAGGAAACATGGATATAAATGACTCTAACTTGATCGATTGTAGTTGAATTATTTTTCTCATTCAGGTCGATAAACCTTATATTTTACATAATATTTTAACACCATATGGCCGACATCTCATCTAACCCCTCCGCAGTATATTACATGGACCATACACCCATACCAGATTAGTGGTATTAGACCCTTTGCGAACCCTTTAATATTTTGATGAATAAGAGAGTTCACAAATGGATTATACAAAAGTGTATAATGAGTTACTGAAGAGGTACTTTAATCATGACTAATAATCCTACTCTGAAAGTTCTTGAAGCTTATACTAGAGATGTGGGACATGGAGTATGTCGTATTGACTATGAGTCTATGGATTCTTTAAGTGCATCTACTGGTGATATTATAGAGATTAAAGGAGGTAAACGTAGAACGGTTGCCAAGTGTCTACCTCTTTATCCTTCAGATGAAGGAAAAGGTATTATCCGAGTCGACGGCCTCTTAAGGAATAATGCTGGTGTAGCCATCGGAGACACTGTCGAAATAACAAAAATCAAGGCAGTACCAGCTGAGAAGATAACAGTTGCTCCATTAGAAGCAATACCACCTGTTGATGAAAGATATCTAGCTGATGCCTTGGAGAGCGTACCCCTGATAAAAGGGGATAACGTCATGGTTCCCTATTTTGGTGGAAGGCTTACATTCGAAGTTACTGACGTAACTCCTGCTAGTACAGTGTTAGTTACTCAAA
>JALZOS010000355.1 GCA_030913755.1 Thermoproteota archaeon
GACCAGGTATACCACATATCTTCCTCTATCAAGAATACAAGAAAGTCAGGAGTAGTGTAGAAAGGTTCTTCGGTTGGATGAAGAGCTTCAGACGTATCCAAACAAGATATGAAAGGCTAGCATCAACCTATCTTGGATTTGTCCAACTGGGATGTATAATGATACTAATGAAAGTTTTCAGATGAGTTCTGAATGGGAAAAAGGTAAAAGGTAAAAGGTAAAAAGCTATTGTACTATTATTTGTAATCATGGGCCTTGACCTAAAGCCGCTTATAACTCCTTCCTACATAAAGTTGATAGATTTATCAAACAGAACAATTGCAGTCGATGCATTTAATACTATTTATCAGTTTCTTGCTACTATCAGAGGTTCTACAGGGGAGCTTCTTACCAACTTTAAGAGGGAGGTAACCAGTCATCTGAGCGGATTGTTTTATCGCAATATAAATCTCTTAGCTGAGAATATTAAGCTTGTATATGTCTTTGATGGAAAACCCAGTCATTTGAAATTCGATGAAATCGAGAGAAGACAGCAAGTAAAGCAAGTTGCAGCTGAAAAATTTGAAGAGGCGCTAACAGAGGGACGATTTGACGATGCCCGAAAATATGGTCAAGCTACATCAGTACTGACAGACAAGATGGTGATAGAGTCTAAGATGCTTCTATCTTTTCTTGGGATCCCTACAATTCAGGCGCCTTCTGAAGGCGAGGCAACAGCCGCGTATTTATCTAATACAGGTCAGGCATATACATGTGCTAGTCAAGATTATGATTCAATTTTATTTGGGGCAAAAAGACTCACTAGGAATCTTACTATAAGCGGCAAGAGAAAGGTCCCAAATAAGAATGAGTACATCGATGTTGTACCGGAAATGTTTTATTTTGAAGATATTATTGTCCAGACACGCCTAACTAGAGCTCAACTTGTCGATATTGGCATTTTAATTGGTACTGATTTTAATCCTGGTGGCATTCCTGGAATTGGGCCAAAAACTGCACTTAAATTGATTCAAAAGCACTCTAAACTAGAAAATATTGATAACATTAAAGGAGAATTATCTGAGATCCCGTATGACCAGATTCGGGAGCTGTTTCTAAGACCTGAAGTAGCTGATATCCAAGACATAGAATTCAATCCAGTTAGTTATGATAAAGTAACTGATTTTTTATGTAACAGAATGGATTTTTCTTTAGATCGTGTTAATGGGGCATTACAGAAGCTTAAAAGCTCTATTGACAATCGGAGCCAGTCACTAGAAAGATGGTTTTAAATCGATAGAATGTATCCTAGACCAACTTTCTCTTCTTCTTGTCAGCCTTTTTCTCTGAATCAAACCTACCAAGCTTATACTGATTCAGATCCACAAATCTGATACCCATACCTAGAAACGGATGAACATTTCGTATATGTTTATACATTTCTTGACAAGTGTGACGATAGTCGGGATGTCCTTGCGCAGTTGTACGTAACTCAATCATATGACATGCCTCACGCAAGTTGATTTTCATAAAATACGGATATCTGTAGGCAAAATTAACTACATATTGAGCTTCCAATGGCATTTTTTTTACGATATTCTCATAAGCATCATTACATTGATACATGCAATCTCTGTAATCTTTTTCTAGACCTGCATTTAGAATCTCAGACGGAACATCGTAACCATGCCTAGTAGATAGAAGTTGCCTCTCTATAGTAAGTAATCTATGTCGATGTAGATCACGAAACATTCCAAAGTTGGTAAACATATCAAATGTGTATTCTACCATCTCGTATGCTCTGCCTGGTCGATGCCGTCTGTTTCTACGAAATTTGGTGTACAATTCAATAATTTCATGTCTCTTTTTTTGTGGAAGATGCTTTACTAGTTGTATAATATCATAGAGAGACTGACCGTCTGCATGTTCGTACAGTGCTGCTGAAGCTACAGTTGTCTCAGCTTTTAAATTATCAGTATAATCGACTAAATCTACTGAAGTATTTGTATTATATTTAATATCTCGAATATACTTCTTTGCTAATTTAGATATAGCATTATTGGTGTCTAGAAAATAAGATTGGAGAGATCTGCCATGTTTATCATTTGCTCGTCTTACAAATGATGGTATTACGAAATTAAGTTGTTCGTGCAATGCTGTTCCTAAATTCCTAACTTCATTCAGCGAAGAAGAATACAATTTGGTCAATAGATATTCGAAAGCTCTTCCATTCCCGGTAATTCCCAAATTTGTAAGTGTAGCCGCAGGAAGTAATCCGCGAAGAACATCTAATGATTTAGCTCTTACGGTATTGTTATAAATTTTCTCTGCAGATTTAATATCTTGCAGATCAGTGAGGGAATCAAATTTTTTTTCAAGTTTTGATTTTGAGTCGTAATATGTGAAATCATTTATGGTCTCTATTTCGGAAATAAATTTCTGCATTATAGGAATATTCCTGCTATAAACTTCAAATGCATAATTGCATACTTCGATATAGAGATCAGCGTATCTTGAATTAATTATATTTTTATCTCTATAATATTTGTACATATTGTGAATCTTTTTATCAAAAGCAATATATCTTGAAGATTTTTCAAGATAGGACAGGCCGATTCTTTGATCTTCGATTTTTTTCGCAGCGATATTAGAGATCCATTCTATGGCAATCTGTGCTTCGCCTAATTCCGCGACAGAATCATCCCCATATTCATGTAATATCTTATTGTAAAACTCTTCTCCTCTTGTTGGATTACTTATGAATTCGTCCAAGAATATACGTCTCATTGTTTTATCCGATCTGGAGTATCTCGACATTAGCGCTCCCCTATCTACTTGCCTTGGTGTTACAATGGCAAAAACAGCTTTATCGACGTTTGAAAAATGCTGATTTAGGGTGGATCTTTCTATAGAAGAAAAATTGTCAACACTATAATATGGAAATCCAGCAAGCATAATATATTGAAATTAGACTGGTAACCTAATATGTATTAACACCGAGCCCAAGCTATTATCTGAGATAAATGAGTAGCAAACATCTCACCAAATTATTTACAAATTTTGACACTGCCATCATTATATTTTAGCTATAAACTAGTCTCATGAGCGAATTAAAGCTCGAATATGTCGGCAAGCAAGTTAAGGATATGTATGGAACTCATATAGGAAGAGTTGTGGGTCTAGTTACTGATATCGATGGTTCTATTGAGTCGGTTGGTGTGGATTGTGGTTCTGTAGGATTGAAGCAATTACCTTATGAACAATTGCTGGTACAGGGTGACTACGTAATCTATATACCAAGATGGAGAATGGATGCACAGAAACTAGTACGACAAAAGAGTTTGACACTAAAACGAATCAAGGCGCTGCAGGATTTGGTAGCGGATAATGATCAAATGAAAAGTGATGCAGAGATTGTGTATCTAAAATATGAGAATAGGCTTCGAGCTTTAGAAGGAGAGGAGCATGGAGTTATTAATACATTAAAATCTAGACTGGAGGAATTAGATTCTCAAGCAGTGAGTATCAAAACTGTTGTTTTTGATGCAAAGTTACAGTACAGAAGTAATGATATGACTGAAGAAACATATCAACAAGTGAATATAAATGCAAACGAATTACTAGAGCATGTTAACTTAGAAAAAGAGGAAATAAATAACTTCTTAACACGAATCTCTCAACACACAGTAGATGATATCGAGCTGTCATCTGAAGTGGGGGGACAGAATGATAAGTATAATCATACTGCCGACATTAATTCGAATGAATATGTGCGCCAACAGGATAATGTGGACTTGGAGAATGGTCGACTCTTAGCAACCAGTTCTACAAATAAGGATAGTCCCAAAGAGGAATCGGCCGTAGCTGTCGGTAGTGATGGTGACAGTGAAGTTAATTGGCTCAATGAGGTAATTGCGAAAGAAATCAAAGACGATCAGTAATGGATATTAGTAAGCGAGTAATGAGATAAGGGCGTTCTGTTTTTGATTTTAACCTCAAGCTATTCATTATGTGTATGATTTATCGGTCTGTGATAATAACAAACAGGTTATAACATAATATCAGCATATACGAATAGAATGAATAGTTCGATAGCTAATAGCTAACATTACAAAATGAAAAATAAAATAGTAAAGTTTTGTTTGTTTATTTTAATTACTTTTCCTCTTTTGCTGTCGTTTGAAGAAGTTCGCCTATTTCATTATGCATCTTAAGGAAGTTTAATCCTTTCTCAGTAGTCTTATAAGTCTGCGACCCCTCTAAATATTCCAGAAGGTTGTTTTCAATAAGGACAGACAGATATTCTCTTAGCTGAGCGTAACTGAGAAATGCCTTGTACATGATCTTTGTTTTTGTTGCTCCACCATTTGCAGCTTCTAGGATCATAGCTACTATTTCTGTTCTGCTTCTGTATTTCACATTTTAAATACAAT
>JALZOS010000398.1 GCA_030913755.1 Thermoproteota archaeon
CTTGTAGTAGACGACAACGATGAGATTACACCCTAAACAGGCGTTAGAATACCTGAAGGAGGTGGGTTTTGAAATGTCCAGGGCCAAATATTTTAGACAAAAAGAAAGTCGAGGATATGAAACTTAAACGTCTATTTCATATAACTAAAATTACATACGAAAACTAGCACCTAGAAAAAATTGATAGGCTTGAAACAATAGAAAAACTGATATGGGAAAATTGTCACGCAGATAAAAACCCCGACTAACAAGGTGAAAATACTCGAAAGTATCATGAGTATGCAGCATATATCTCGACTTATTATGAGGCCACAATGATTCTGTTAGGCCATAAAGAGGCTAAAAGGAGAAAGTGAATTTCAGAAATGGCAAAGTCTACACCCAAAGCCTACCTACGATGCAGCAATAGATGGCGAACTTCCACTTAAGACAGATGAAGAGGGAGCAGATTTAAGGAAAAATGGGAACTCGATAATTTATAAGACTTCTTTTCGCTCGTTCTACTCGGGTAATGTCAAAATCAGTCGGTGAATCAACTCGGCTATTTAAGCCACTTTTTACTGCAGGAATGATACTTGTAGCGTTTGGTATATTCTGTATTTGGATAGGGACCAACGTCATTTTACTTAAAGAAGAAGGCGAGGGGTTTAAGATCATCGGCATAAGGTTTCTAATTGGTGGAATAGTATCTATCACTCTTGGTTTCCTAGCGAAATACTATGTGCATATTAAATATCTTTTAAAGCAGTTCAGGTACAAAAGAAAACCGGGAGAGGACAAACGCTCTGATTGGTATAAACCCTGATGGATTGTTTCTTTTAGAAACTTATTTTAGTTGCCTTGAGTCATTATGAGGTATGACGCATGAAGATTTTATGCCACGCTGGTCAAAAGAAACCAATGTTTTGAAGATGAGAAAGTAGGAGTTGTATCACCGATATGTGCAAAACCCGAAGTCTGGACCAGGACGTTATTCAATCTTCAACGGCTATATGATCACAACTCGTGAAGGCAGTTCTACATGGAGACACGACGGAATAAAAGAGACGAGGCTAAAATAAGAAATCTACAGGTTGATATCAGTGAAAATGCTAAACTGTTATCAGAATTAAGACTAGGAACGCCGATTATCTTATCCATAAAAGCAAGGATAGAGGATGCCACCCAAATTCATAATCAATAATGGATTACTATAATAAAGATAAAGAGATAGTAACCGAATTATCGTGATTTTGTATCCTGCCAAGTTGTGTCTGAAGTCCTTGAAAGTCAAATATTATCTATTACCGGTTAAGGAAGCATATATAACATAAGTTTTAGATGTTTCAGTCGTCTATGTCGAGAAGTAATTAATACATACATATCATATCAGTCGCTCATTAATAATAATTTGATGCTACTAATCAGATCAACGCCTGACTACATCTTATAGTTCATTGAACCGAATATCCTTACGTGGAACTATTGGAAATGATCGGATGGGTTGTACTGGGATTTATCCCAACGTATGAACTACTGGAAATGGTAAGCAAGAAACAAAGTACATCAAACGTTCCCGAAGGGTACTGTGGAGGCGTATCTAGATGAGAAAAGGGGGTGACCGAGCGAAGTGAGCACCATAAGTGTCTATCGAAGGCATTCCTTTGAAGGAAGGACTAAACCTGGCCTAGAAGTCAAGACATTATCCTCAATGCACGATTGCGGACTAATCATCGCAACCACCTGTCTTTTCTTTGGTATCGTGTTAGTATTAATGCTGATAGGACCAACCATGGCCCCAACAAGCGTTTTAAGCATGGACGATATCTCATCTTGCAGGCAGAAGATAATCGGCTTTGAGCGTCTAGGGTATTATTCCAGTGCAGAACAATTTAGATTGGCAGAATCATATTGCCATACGAGATAGAGAAGGGGAGATTGGATATTCTCACCCTGTAGACCAAAGGGTCAGGTCGTTTTTTTCTTTTTGTTGATTAAATTATCTGAATCGAGAACCCTTTCTTTCTCTTTTTCTTCAAATCTTTACTTTGCTACTTGGTCGCC
>JALZOS010000393.1 GCA_030913755.1 Thermoproteota archaeon
GTTCTGTTCTTTATTTTGATTGAATGCACCCAAATGACAAAAATATCATTTTTTTAATAAATATAGTGAAAACTTCGAATATTGTTACAAAAACTTATTAATCCTGAAAAATCAAATTAATGTTGATTGTTTTCCATTCAGAAATTATCAACTAATCAAAGAAGGGAAATAATATTACATTTAGCACGGCATGAACTTAGATATCTTTTCATCGGATTGTTAATCTTATTCATTTCCACTACGCTCTTCTTTGAATATATATACTGGAAGTAAAAAGAAGGCTGGTCAGACAGGAATACGAAATTCGCTTTTGGACTCATGTAATCCTTTTTCTATTTTTATTTTTGTCTCTAATGTTATCCTCAAAAAAAGAGAACTGATTATCTACCCTATAAGATAGACAATGCTCACAGTCGCAGAGATTTCCTGTTGTCCTGATATTATTGGCGTTGATATTGCACCCGCTCCAGGTTTAAAAGCGTCAGTATTGTAGACGGGGACAGGTGGAGACAGTCCTGCCTCTCCAACGATTATCGATTTTACTCCCATCACTTTCAAGCCTGCAGCAGTCGCAGCAATGTCGGCCTTTGTTTTTGCATTATCGATAGCGTCTTTAAGTAAAGAGTTCTTCATGTCGTCTGACTTCTGGTTCGATAAACTGAAGTAGATATTATTCACATTATTGGCACCTGCTGATACCGCTGCATCAATCCGCTTCGATACACTTTCTATGTTACTACTTTCGATCTGTATAGAATTACTTACAGTGAATCCTATCAGTCTTCCCTGGTTGGTATTAGCCGAGTAATTGTAGTTTGGTGTTATACTAAATGTAGCGGTACTTGTTTCGTTTTCTTGCACGCCTGCCGCCTTCAACGTGTCCAAGACGTTGCTCATCAAATCAGAATTTGCTGTAAGTGCCGCCTGTGCGGTCGAATTAGTTGTTTCAACTCCTAACGATACTGTAACCTTATCTGGTTTCGTTTGGTTCGTTGCAGAACCTGTGACGAACAATGTATTATTTGTCATGTCTGTCTGGGCACTAACATTTGTGAAAATATGTTCAATGCTAACAATGACCACGACAGCAAGAATTGCGATCGCTGCGTTTGCTATGGCCAATTCTACTTTGTTTTTAGTTTGGAAATATTCCATGTGGTTTCTTATCTTCCATCCATCAAAATAAGCATTTTCAGATACTATCGCAGATTTTCCTTCAGATCAGGAAGGACCATGTCGAAGTACTTTTAGCGTCAAACTCGATGCATAGGGAAGAAAATGAGTCTTCATTTGCTTTCTAGAGTAATAGAGAATTACGAACAGTGTAGTAATAATTCCAATTATCCCTCTCATCTCAGTGAGTTATCTGTTAAATTGACCAGTTCTAAATAAATCCCATTGGATAGAACAATCCAACTCAATAGAAAGCAGTGTTCTGACTTTCTTTACTTTGACAAGTCAATCAAGCACTGACCAGTGATTCCTAGTTACGAATTCTATAAGCTTATCAGCAGGATCTCGAAAATAAATTGATTTAGACATGATTTCATTTTCTCATGCTATTACCTTTTCAACTTGGATATTATTTTGTGCTAGCAATTCCTTTGCTTCCTCATATTCTTCCGCTTCGATTTCAAAAGCGATGTGAACCATTGATGGTGGAGTAGTTGCACCGTGAATCGTTTCTTTTTCAACTGCTGTTATTTCAGGATTAAAGATGAGTAGCATATTCTTATCTGTCTTCAAAAATACATGCCTACCTCTTTGTTCAGAGACAAATTCTAGTCCCAATTTATCAACGTAGAATTCCTTCATTTTTTCTAAATCAGACGAATATACTGACGTCTCAACTATCTTTCTGAATTTCATATTAGTAGGTAAAAGGCTAAGGCTATTATAAAATAATTATTCATATTGTATACGAAAATGTATGAGAAAAGTCTGTCTGGTAAGGAATGTCCTAATTTAAGTTTGGAACGTTGTTCTTGGAACACGATGTATG
>JALZOS010000004.1 GCA_030913755.1 Thermoproteota archaeon
CCGCTAAATTGTCGTGCATTAATAGTCCTAGCAACTTGACTAAATGGTATAGTGTAAATGTTACGGGTACACCGCAATAGGAAAATGCTGCAAATGTGAATACTACGGCTAGATACTGCGCAATCCGCAATTAATCTCGAGTAATGTATATCAAATCTTCATTCTATTACTTTATTTTAAAATTTTGAGCTCAGATATATTCGAAGTCTGTTCCCTTTTGATCTGTGATTTGCGTTCCCGTTCTTGTTTTCCGCCTACCTCTTCATTGTCATTGTCTACTGATTTCAGGCATTCCTTTTCGGATAAGACAGATTGATTACATTTTAGGAGTACTTTGCATAGCCTAAAAATTCCTTTGATTAATTTCAACCAAATCCTTGCTTTTTTTGAATTTAATCTTACCTAGTTTATCTAAATGACTTTTGCTTCGTCCAGTGGATAGGCATAGACATTTGCTCTTTCTTCTCGAATATCTGTCGAATGAATCATTATAGCTCCTTCAATTTCACTTCCATCCAGGCCGATTCCATCCATGGCCATTATTGACGCAGGATCAACTTTCTCAACGTCTGGAATTATATTCTCGCCTGGATATGGTTCCAAAGTCACTCTTTCTTCTGCTAGAAGGCCCGCATCCCTTAAACCATTTGACATTTGCCGCCCTCCATCATTCAATATTATGTTAATATTGTATTTGCGTCTCAAGCTTACCATTCCCTGGTATATATCAAATTCTTCTCCCGTAACAACGTAGTCAATAAGGTCTGAAGGTGGAATTCTTCTGTAAGCGTAATCATAGCCTTTTTGGTCGGTTATGAAAATCACTTTGGTATTGTTAGTGGGATCAAGAACCGCTATCTTATTTTTGTGAAAATATTCAGCTATCCGAAGTCTTTTGAATGTTCCAGCAGACCTTGATACTACGATCTGACACATTTTATTATTCTGGCCTAGTCGCTCTTGTAATTGAATTAGATCTTGATATATGTCGGGATTTGATTGTTTGATGTGATTGCCAAAAAAATGCCAATTCCATATTTTATCTTTGTTTACCATCAAGTTAAGTGCACTAACAATTACTGCCTTGAATCCTATCAAAATTCTATGAGTTGAAGCAAAGACATTATCGCCAATCTTTCTTTTACCTCCAGTCAATAGTGGCACTCCTCCAGCAGGTTTTCCAGGCAACTTGTAGATATAAGAAGAACGGATATTATTGTCGTTATTTTCTTTTCTTATGTCCGCAGCAAGATAACTTGTTGCCTGATATGGAATCTTCATTGTACTAATATAGGAAGAAGATGCTCCGATGACTATTTCCGGCAATATTTGTCCTAGTGAACTCAGTCCGAAGTCATGAGAAGGTGATATTATCTGGATTCCTCTTCTATGGAAATGGTCAAATTGTTCTTTTGAAATTTTCTTTTTTTCGAGAAGCGAGTATAGCTTACTTTCATACCTTAATTCAGCACTTTTTTTCAATATATTTTAGGTTACTCATCATTCATATTAGTATTAATATTAATAATACGCATTTACTAGAAGTGGGTCTTAAGACCTAACAATATAAGATTTCCCATTGTAGGCTGGCGATCTCAAAAGGCGGATAAGTACTTGGCTGGATGGGGGGTTTGTACGATAAGTTTTCGCATTGGTAAACTAATGGTCTTTAACTGTGAATCTTTTCTGTTTGCCTTCCTCTCCCTCTCCCTCTCGTGCTTTACCTATTAAATCATATTCCGTATTAACTTTAATTAATGTCAGCTAGTTTACAGGCGGAAGCATCGAAATCGCTAAAAAAGATGCAAGAATGCAACAAGTGTAAGAATGCCGGCTTTCCGAATCAAATTATATCGTTTGAAAAAGCCGGAGAAGACATGTACAGCGGCAAAGCCATATGGAAATTGTTAGATGAAAATGGACAAACACATAGTCATAAAATAAGGCCAACTACAGAGAACGGCAATTTTTTTCTTAAGCGCAGAAAAATAGTAGATATTTCTACGGTTACTGATATTGAGGAGGCAAGAAAGTTAATCCATGCAGGGTGGGAATATAAGACAGTATTTCCTGCAACGCTTGAGAATATTCCGCATTACGTATTGGTAAAGAGAGAGTAATCTCCTAAGCAAATGATTCAGTGTAGATACCTTAACGCTAGAGTCTGATTCTTCCTGTTTTAACCATCTATTCATGAAATCGGATCTACCCAATGGTTTCGAGACAATATCCCTTCAAGAAGGTAGGCACTGGGTTGGAAGGGTTATAATGTGCGTCGATCTAAACGCGTTCTATCCTTCGTGCGAAGAGTTACGGGACCCGACCTTGAAGGGAAAACCACATGCTGTAATAATGACAGACCAAAAAGAAGGCATTACTAAGGGGGTTGTTTCTTCTTGTTCTTACGAGGCAAGAAAGCATGGGGTCAGGTCAGCCATGTCGCTGTCTAAGGCCAAGTCGTTGTGTCCAGACTTGATACTCCGTCCAGTGGATATCAGATATTATAGCAAATTATCTCAGCAGGTTGTGAATATACTTGCAGAGTTTGCGGATGTTCTGGAACAAGCAAGTATAGATGAGGCCTTTCTCGATTGTACACTCAAAGTTGGAAGCGATAAACCTGAAGCATATGGTAAGAAAATCAAGCAATCAGTCAGAGACAGATGTGGTCTCTTGTGTTCTGTGGGAGTAACGTCAACCAAGGCTACTGCAAAAATTGCGTCTGATTATCTAAAACCGGATGGCTTAACTGTAGTTTATCCTGATAGTTTAGCCGCCTTTCTAGAACCACTAGAAGTCAGCAGAGTCGCAGGCATAGGTCCTAAGACACAGGAAGCATTAAAAGAAATGAGAATAGAAACGCTTGGTCATTTGGCAACTGCGGACGTTCAGAAACTAATTGAACAGTTTGGTAAAAATGGTTACTGGATGTGGAACGTAGCCAACGGAACAGAAGATGAACTTGTTGTGCCAAGAGAAGATCACGTCTCATTAAGTACAGAGTACACACTAGACAACTTTACGCGAGATAAAACTAAGGTTGTTAATTTTCTATATGATCTAGTTGACGAGATTTATCAAAGGGCAAAAAGGCGGGAATATCTGTTCAAAACGGTTGGTGTCAAAATAGCGAGAACCGACTTTTCAATTGAGTCGAGGGAAACTTCATTTGAATCCTTTCAAAGCAGCAGAGAAATTATCTCGTCTGTCATAGAGAAACTCGTAGATAAGTTCGCGTTGACTTATGACAAACCTGCCATTAGAAAGGTGGGTTTGAAAATATCCCATTTAATTAGAGAAAAAGAGATGCAAAGAAAGTATGCTGTTCAAAAAACTCTACTTGATTACATATGAGGCCGCCGGCGGGAGGAGATACTTTCTGTAGTGCCATGGTACATCAGGAATTAATTAGTCCCTTTATGAAGCAGGTTCGAGTTGTTTTGCTTGATATATTTCGAATGTAGAATGCTTTGTGGCTTGTTTAGAGGGATAAAATCATGTAAAATTATATAAACTAATGACAACCACAGTTGCAGAATCCGTCCCTAGAGGGTTCATATGTGAGACAATGATGATTGCAGTCGTCACAAATAAAGAATTTGTCATTGTGATCCATCTGGACATTGTTACTTTGTGTCCTATTTGGATCTGATCTCTTTCCGAACTTTGAATCAAATGATAATTTCTCGACCTGGGCCTTTGATTTTCCCTT
>JALZOS010000019.1 GCA_030913755.1 Thermoproteota archaeon
GTGCTGGCTGCTGGGCTAACAGTCACAGTGCCAATCCCATAAAGCAGCCAGTCAGTGACTTAACCCATACATATAAAGTCGTACCATAAACATACCAGTTCATGGAATCTCTAAATTAGTTTAAGAGTGTTAAACTATTACAATCTAAAGGTTTATCTAATGTATTTTTGGATACTTTTACTGACTTGTTAGACGAGAAAGAATCACGCCTACCAGGTGCCTTAAAGGATATAGCAATAGTCGCTATTGGTGTGATTATTATTTGGGCTGTTCTTCATTTCATCTTTCCCACGGGTAATCCCTTTTACATAGTTTCTAGTGGTAGTATGGTGCCTGTCCTAAACGTTAATGATATTCTAATAGTCGGAGACGGAAATTCCTTTAATGACCTCAAGGTAGGAGATATTATTGTTTTTCATAGGCCTGCGGGAGAAGACAGAGTGATAGTACATAGAGTTGCAGAAATCCAAACAGATTCAAAAGGTGAGCGAGTGATAACGACAAAGGGAGATGCGAACCCCGCCTCTATTCCAGGGACCGACTTTCCAATAAGACAGCCGAATTTCATAGGAAAGGTACTGTTTGTGATTCCCGCCCTCGGTGTTATTCCTAAGGTATTAAGCCCTCCAGTAAATTACATCATTATTGGCATTATTATAGTGGCTCTTTTTGCAACCAGACTTAGACGCACTTCGAAGGACAAGACCGCGAAAGGAAGTCCAGACCTATCTTCTTCCCCGACCAAATGATGGTGTGTGTAAGGAAGTCACAAATCAATTGTGGGTGACACACACCCAGAGAATGAAACTTATTCATTCTCTCTCTCTGCAGGTCGCCTTCTCAATAGCACAACAAGATATTTATCAAGACATTTCTTTAGTATCGTAGGGGTACCCTTCTGGGAATTCCTGAAAAAATAAAAGCTATTGAAGAAGAAATCCACAAGACGCAAATTAACAAGGCTACTGAATTCCATATTGGAATTCTCAAGGCAAAAATAGCGCGTCTAAAACGTGAGATGGGAGAAAACAGGCATGGAAGAACTGTTTCTAGTGGTGGAGAAAACACAGGTTTCGATGTCCGGAAGGCTGGAGATGCTTCTGTTGTTTTAATTGGATTGCCAAGTGTTGGAAAATCTACTCTGCTAAATTCTTTAACCAATGCTAATTCTGAGGTCGCATCTTATCATTTTACAACTCTTACCGCGGTTCCAGGCATGATGGAATGTTTTGGAGCCAAGATTCAGGTCCTCGACCTTCCGGGTATAGTTGAGGGCGCTGCCAAGGGAAGAGGATTTGGTAAGAGAGTTCTTTCTGTAGCAAGAAATGCTGACCTGATACTGCTTGTATTAGATGTTTTCCAACTCAAACACGTGAGAATTCTGGAGAAGGAGCTCAGTGAAGTCGGAATAAGGACTAATCAGAGGTCACCAGAAGTAATAGTTGAAAAGACTCATGCTGGCGGGATCTCCGTGCAGGCTCAAGTACCATTGAGAATGTCGATTTCGTTGGCTAAAGAAATACTACGAATTCATGGAATACATAACGGTAGATTGATCATCAGGGAACCAGATCTGACTGATGAGCAATTGATTGACGTATTATCAGGAAATACGCTCTATCTTCGATCTCTAAACGTAATTAACAAGATTGATTTGGTGGACAAAAGGTTCATCAAAGATCTTGTCTCAACAGTAGGAGGTGATTTCGTTCCTATTTCAGCAGATAAAAATATGAACATAGAATACTTGAAACGAGCAATATATCGCAAATTAGATTTCATAAGAATTTTTTTAAAACCCAGAGGGGGTGCGGCAGATTATAAAGAACCACTCATAATGAAACGCGACTGCGTTATCAAGGATGTCTGCGATAAGATACATAGAAATTTTGTTAAAGACTTTAGATATGCCTATGTGTGGGGAAAAAGCGTAAGATTTGACGGACAGAAAGTCGGAGTGGATCATAAATTAGCGGATAATGATGTCTTAACTATAGTTAAAAGGTAGTCCAAATAAAACCAGAAAAGTGCGATTCTGACATGGTTTAGACCATCTAGCCGTGGAAAACTTAAAATCTATGCAGGATGACACGGTAGATGGCAGTGAATTCTAGTTCATGAAATATCCCAAAGTTGTGTTGAGCGCAGACAGGACTCTTATGTCTCCTTATAGGGGAATATCACTTGCGTCTTTTTTTGGATGCGCTCCTGCAGTTGACCTTAACAGACCGCACGACTCTCTTCTTTACAAGGTGTTGGGTAATCAAGTTACTCCTAGACTTTTGTTTGATTTTATATGCAATCCTATATCCCAAACGGGAGGTCGTGCAGATTTCGCTCCGTATGGGCTAAGGAAAGTAGAAGCATCTTTAATCAGAGACGGATACAGCAGAGAAGACGTAGTAGTAGCTCATCCAGAATATATTGAACGGTTTATCGGACCCGAAACCGAAGTGGTGGGTACGTACGAGATGGATCCTCTTGGTATGGGTCCTGTAACCATGACTTTCACATACGGACGGAAGCAAATGTCTTATGACGAATTTTACAACAGGGAACTTCACATGAGAATTAACCGCGCCAAGGAAAGAACAGGAAGTAAGGCAAAGGTTATCGCAGGAGCTTCAGGAACATGGCAATATAACTATGACCCCGGTAAGATCGAAGAGTACGGTTTGTATGGGATTATGGAAGGAGAACTCGGGGGTATTGGACCAGAACTAGATGGTGCAGCTTCTAAATTCTTTGATGCTTTAATTGGTGGAGAACTAGAAACTGCAAACCCGCTTAAGAAAAGTCCATTTAAGGTTGAGATAAAAGAGTTCACCAGGGAGGACAAGACTTATCATGGAAGATTCATCCATTATTGGGATGAACCCTCTGTAGATGAGATTCCTTTGATAGTAAATCCGAGTATGCATGGCATGATTGAAGTAATGCGAGGGTGCGGCAGGGGCTGCAAATTCTGTGATGTGACGCTTAGGCCGTTGAGGTACTATCCAGTTGAAAAAGTCATAAAGGAAATCGAAATAAACATGAAGTACGGTGGACTCAATAACGCATGGGTGCATAGTGATGACATTTTTGTCTATGGATTGAATCCAAGAACCACTAAAAATATGCAACCAAACAGAGAGGCTCTTGAAGAGCTTTTTGCCGGCATAATGTCCACGGGAATTGCACATACAAATCCTACGCATGGCACTCTTGCAGGTGCAATTGCTGACGAAAGATTAATTCCTAATCTCTCAAAAATCATACATTCTTCTCCAAATAATCACATAGGAATTCAGTGTGGATTAGAAACTGGAAGTATAAGATTGATTGGTAAATATGCAGATAGGAAATTGGCTCCATTCAAACCGTCTGAATGGCATTGGGTTGTCAAAAATGCAGTTAAGACATTAAACGAGAATTATTGGGTTCCTGCTTTTACACTCATAATGGGCTTAGATAATGATGAAACTCCGGAAGACAGTTGGGATACTATCCAACTGATACACGATCTGGAAACAGAACAGCCGGATTCGAAATTCACTACGACTCCTCTGACATTCGTCCCAATTGGTCTCCTTGAGAAATCAGAGTTCTTTGACATTGGTAACACAATGGATCCCGCCAAATTAGGCGTCATGTACAAGACTTGGCAGCATAATTTCAAGTATGGTATTCAGAAATTCATGCGTAAAGTAGGTCGTGATAATCCAATTAAGAACATATTTTTTGCAGGACTTGCTAGGGCTCTGGGGGGCGTACCTCTTGGTGCAATGGAACGATATGCAAGGAGAAAGGGTCCTGAGCATGAAAATGTAATAGAAAAGATCAAAGCGAACTATTGGTAGTTGGAATAATTCCGAAGTCCATTAAATGTATAGAATTTTCGAAAGGCTTCACGTTTAGGTAACGATATTAGCCACTGCTAATTGATGGCCCATAGTGGTAGATTCTAGAGATAAAGCTAAATTACCCAATATGCACAATAGGATTCATCAATAATCTAACCTAGTGATTGAGTTTGTAAACTCTAGCCATGATTATCTTGATAACTTCAACTAGGTTATTTGTTGGATACAAGGAGATAACCTCAATCATGTCTTGCATTGTATCTATGTCTCTTTCCAATCTGTCAGAATTTATTATCGTTAAGTGCACATTAGACTTTATGGCAGAAGATAAATGATTATAATAGCTGTTGTTCTCATATGAGGTTTCGAAAAGAGGTAGCGGATTTCGCAATAGGAAATTAGTACCATCTCGTCTGGATGATGGACACAGGGCAATAGATTTCGGGAATTTCATTGAATGATTATATATCAGCTTGATTTCATCTGGTTGTAACGTACATAGGTCGGTAGGGATGACCATATTCGATTGAATGTCGTTTTCGAGACAAAACCGGTCTGCTGTCCTCACAGCTCCATTAACCCCAGTTTCTTGCTCATACACAAAATCAGCTCCAAAGCTATCAGCAATTTTCTGAACACGATTGTCGCACGAAACGACAATGATTGGAGAAATGAATGCAATCCTCGAGAGTGTACTAAGCGTATGCTTCATCATTACCTGAGAAATGGCAATTCTCTGAGTACTGTTCAATAAGGGAGACAGTCTTGATTTACTCGTATCAAAATTCTTCACCGGAACTACTGCAGCTATCTTCAATTAGCATCTATCCTTAACAGTCATTTTTTAAAAAAACCTAATATAAAATCGGCTAAATTCAACTCATCATTATTGTCTCCCATAATAATATCAGTCTTTCTGACCTTGACGCCGGTTTTTTTTAATTTGTCTACCGTCTTGTGATTTTCATTTGAAGAGATTATGAAGTTGGAAGCAAATTCACTATAAAGAGATGCCACTCCGACAACAGAAACCTCCACTCCGACGGCATTCATGTACTTCGCAGCAGGACCACTGATCGGATTACTCCCAATGATGGGAGAAATGGCTATGATTCGGTTCCTGTTTCGAACCAGCTCATTTTTGATAACTTTGTGTGAAACAATTGGCCATATACTTGAAACAGGGTTCCCTGGTGCAATGACAATGATCTCAGAATGTCTTATGGCCTTGATCGCTTCTTGATTTATGATTGAAGATTCTAGCCCTTCATACCTTACACCATGGACTTCAGGCCTTCCATTATTTTTTACCCAAAACTCCTGTATATGCATTTCTCCTCGTTCTGTAATTATTCTGGTTTCAACATGATTGTTGGTCACAGGTATGATTCTCGATTGGATATTGTACTGTCGTCCAATCCAGTCGGTTATCGATAATAATGAATGACCCTCTTTCAACATCTTTGTTCTAATAACATGTGTGACAAGATCTTTGTCTCCTATTCTAAACCATGTTTCTTGCCCTAGAATCTTGAGCTGTTCTAGAAAATTATATGATTCTTCTTTTACTCCCCATCCTTTATCAATGTCCAAATAACCAGACAGGCCATAAACCATAGTATCAATATCAGGACAAATGTATAAGCCCATCAGCCATATATTGTCAGCAACATTAGAGATAACTTGCAAGTCTTGAACCCGTTTCGCAATAGCGCGCACTAGCTTTACTGACCCAGTACCACCTCCGATTACGGTAATCACCTATATTCAATCAAAAAAGAGTATAATCTATATTTGCTTGCAATTTCTCTTGATTTCAGATGTAATTTGAGTGATATTTTAAGAGGTAAGGAGTAGGTCCAAAACAAAGCGCTATATCCTGATAAAGAATATAAACAGGATACTTGTCTCTTCTTCGTGGATTATAGAAAGTTAATTCTGCCTATTTTTTTGGGATTATTCATCTTATCCTCTTTCGCCTCCCAGGTATATGCAGTAGAGATGACTACTGTTATAATCCCTTCACTAAATGAAGCCCAGGCGCAATTTACTGGTGATGGTATTGTGACAATTACTTATGATCCAAACAGCGCTCTTTCTAAAAATCTCACAGGATTTGATGAAAATGTGAAATTTAAGGCTAATATGTCTACTCCTGGTATGCAGGAGCTGGTTTCCACGATAAATCAAGTATTGAATCAAAAGCAAACTACCGCACGGATTCAAAATGCCACGTTGGACTACAATGCACAAATTCATGGAACCCCAGGACAATTGAAGATAAGCTACTTAGTAAGGCTCAAACCATTAATCCAAGGTGTTACTTTACCTAATCAGAACGATACTGCGGTAAATGTCATCGATAT
>JALZOS010000048.1 GCA_030913755.1 Thermoproteota archaeon
ATTGTAGAGACTGCCAGAACTGATGGCGGGCGACAAGGTGATGGGATTATTTTTGTAACTACGGTAGATGAAGCAGTAAACATAATGACATCATTAAGTGGAGAGAGGGCCATAGTTCATTCAACTCCTTAATTCCACTAGTTGCGAAAGTTTCTGAAATGCAAAGATCAGCGGTAAAGAAAGGAGTACGGATTGATTTTAGTGCAATAAACAAGATATGCAACAAATTCACCGAAACCAAACCAAATAACCCTTAGTTTTTTCTTAACAGGTATCCGAATAATTACGATCCCCTTCGCTTTGGAAAGAGACTTGATTAAAGTATAAAATCAAGAGTAACTTTCAATTTTTCTATCAAACCATGAAGTGATACTGCTTCTTGTCTAAAAATTAAAAGAACGAATTACTAAACATTTGGGGGATGCCGGTACCAAACAAAGTAAGATATCTGAAAATCTCTTTAAATATAATGATAATTGGTACAGAATAGGCACACAGATTGATCAAGTTGATTTGGATGATAAAGGGTTGAGGTAGCAAGAGCAGATTAGATTAAAATCTTCCCATAAATGCATTACGGTTGGTTGTAGTAGTTATTTGTCACGGACATAGGTATGAAGTATCGAGGTCGTCGCCTCCACCTGAGGATGGAAGAGCATGCGAACGCTTGTAGAATAAACTAATACCGGAAACTAACATGGATACATTAACTTAGTTAGCAAATTGCCTCTGTATTACATCAGTCTTCATTTAGGCCGCAGCTCGCCTCACGGTTTTGTTACAAGTACCAATTCAAACGATTATATGTAAGATAAGTTGTAATTAATGTATAATTAGAAGTGAGCATAAAAAATAGTTCCGATTCGAGGTACTGTTCTCATATAATTGATTATGAAAAGAAGAGTAGTAGAATTACTTGGCTTAGATGCATGAGGTGCAAATTTGTTATTGGATGGCTAGAGGATAACAGACAAAGAATTGAAGGGAAGGTGATAAGATTGTCTTATACCGAAAAAGGGATATTAAAATAGTATGGAAAACAGGCATTATAACTAACAGAAAATTGAGTAGTATTTTAGTAACTATTGGTCACTTGTGACTAATCATTTTGGAAAAGTTCGTATAAACCAGCTGGCATTTATTGACCAGATTTTCGAATTCATTTTTTCTATGAATCAAAATGTCTTCTATCCTTATTGCCCCTTGCTTCATCTCAAGGCTATATTCCTTTGTCCACTCTAAAATCATTTCCGGTTTTACTTCCAGATGGAATAGAATACCTATAGCCTTACCAATTCTAAAAGCTTGAGGATATAACTCGGATGAGGCCAAAAGTGTTGCTGTCTTCGGAAGATCGTAGGTATCGCCATGCCATTGGAAAACCCTTATGTTCTTAGTTTTTATGCCTTTGAAGATATCTCTCCTTCCTTCATCATTAAGTGTAACGTCAAACCAGCCAACTTCTTTTTTCTTTCCCTTGTAAACTCTACCACCTAGCGCTTGAGCAATTAACTGCGATCCCAAACAAATTCCAAGCACCGGAATTCCGTACGTTTGGGCATTCCTTATTAGCTCTTGTTCTTTATTCAAATAGGTTAGATTTTCGTAGACTGACATATATCCTCCAAGAATAACGATCCCTGCGTACTGACGTGGATCGTTCGGAACATCATCAATCTTCGCCTCGATATTTTTGATCTCATAGCCGTCAGATTCAATTAATTTCTTCAAATTGCCCAGCGTCTCAACCCGCGTATTCTGTATGGAGAGTATTTTGTCAGTCAATTCACATAGAACTAGTTTAAACCGTATTATATCTATACATATTTTTAATGGCTCTGTTATATCGATGTGAATAACCTCACCCAGTTGTATACATGTAGAAGATTACAAGTATTTCCCTTAAACAAGGATAGTAATCATCAAAACCTTCTGTCCTATCCTTGAAGTACTTGAATGGTTCTATCTATGATACTCTTTTCAAATAATGAATGTAATCTATGTTCCAAACCAAAGAAATTACACGCTTGTGGAT
>JALZOS010000056.1 GCA_030913755.1 Thermoproteota archaeon
CTTCCTGGCTGTGGCACCCATTTTGTTAATGACTGAATTCTGTCGAGTTCTTCCTTTCCTTTTAGTGCTAATAATCTACGCCTGAACTCCCCAATAAAATCTTCTGCTGGGCCATAAATGTCTGCCAAGTCCCAGGTCGTAAAGCCAGCATCATGATATCTCAACATATCTGCAATTGCCAATTCGTGATCGATATATCCATGTCCGCCTGCAACCTGCCACATGCCGTTGAGTATTCTGCATATTGACAAATCAGGAGCCAGTTGGTAGCGTTTCCTACTCAAGTTACTCATTCTAGGTATGCTTCCACATGTGGTGTATGCATATGTGCCAATTGTTATTCATACATATACTATATGTTATTTATAAAATAATCATAACGGGTAAAGGATTTGAACCTTGCTAGGAAAGGGATTCAGTTAATTTTTGGCAATCACTGATAAGTCAATCGGAATTGCCATATGGTTAAACGGTCGTGTGTTTGGTTATCTGATGATTATTTAGTTCTGCTAAACTGTCAAATTCCATTCCACATTTATCGCAATGGTATCGAGTCACTGAAGCCATTTGCATTTTAATTATTGGCGTTCCTATTAAAACTTTGTATTCTCTCTCCTCAAGTAGAGCGTCCGATATTAAATCACATTTCAGTTTCAATAGATGTCTCGATGGGTTGCACTAGACTTTGTAAAGAAATCATGGCATATAAAAAGTAAACTTCGACCCCCGCCATGTCAAGAGCTCACATTCAATACTACATTTTGGTAACAGTACAATGATTACTTATCTAGGTTTAACAATAACGACACTACTAGCGATCGATTAACATATGGAAAGAAGTATTATGATGTTCTAACAACTGGTAATGCTGGTACCCTTTTGGCTTCAAGTAATCAAAAGAGAATTCATGTGATAAGGTCTTTAGCCCCTTTATCAAAGTATGTTGGGTGTTATGACAGATGGACGGAGAGTAGACACAGATATCAGCTTAAACGGCCAAATGGTGACTCTTGATGTTCTTAACAGGCTATTCAATGACACTCAACTATTATCTTTCGTTATTGACCGTTCATAACCCTAGATTGTTCTGAAACTTTTGAGAAATTATACGCAATCGCTATTGATTATAGATTATGTAGACCAAGAACATAGAATCATAATAATAAAAAGAAAAAAAAGTGTTTTTATTTTTAGGACTATTTGTAAGCATGGCAATAGCTGTGTTACCGTTACCAAGCTTTGCTGATAGGACGTACATTTTACACACAGATGATACTCTAGTCCTGGGTTGCGATGTAGATATTTTCATCGCTACTACGACTTTTCAAATGGATAAAGATTTCGCACCACGCCCATTTACAGCCACTTGTGAAAATGCAGGAGGGTACTATCCAATGCATAAAGGAGATAGCGTGGCGTTTTGGTGTTACCATGACAACATCTTGATCATTGGAAAGCATGTCAAGATGAGCTCTGGCGAAAAAATAGACGTAAAGTGTGAAAAATGAGAGGAATATCATGAACTGCAGAAAAATTTGTACAGGAGCAGTTATAGTAATCAATATCAATGTCAAAGCCTAATAGTTAACAAATGCAATCGAATACATTGGAAGAAAATAAGATACTGATTAAATCATTTATTGAGGAAGTTTTTAACAAACATAATCTGACAGCTATTGACAAATATCATGCGACAAGCCTAACTAATAACTCAGAAAAGACAGTAGAATCATTCAAGAAGTACTTGACTGCATTCTTTTCAGGCTTTCCCGATCTACATGTAAACATCGAACATATTCTTGCTGAAAATAATTTTGTTTTAGTATTTCTTAATTTCACTGGCACACATAAAGGAGCATTTAAGGGAAGACAACCCACTAATAAGCCAGTAACTATCAGGTCTGCTGATCTTTATAGAATAGAAAATGGCATCATTGTAGAACACTGGGATGTCGTGGATCAATTGGATTTGTTAAAACAGACAGGAGCAATTAGTTTTAACGACACAAGTATAAAGCAATAGTCTTTACGAGATAGTGGCATGAGAATAATTTGACGTACTATTTCTCCGAGATACTTATTAGATTGAGAACTAAATACGGGGAACAATGACAAGAAATAATGTTGTAGTAGGTATGAGAGCCATAACCGCAGCCATTTTGGTCGCTTCTGTAGGTGTAGTGACATTGCAACAACAGGCGTATGCACAGAGAGAGTGTCCAGGCTGTATTACAGATTTTCTCCTTCTAACTCGATCCTTTGGAGCAGATGCTGGAAAAATCATACTGTCTACTCATTCCGTCCCTATCTCGCAGTTCGTGCAATTAAATCTCCAATTTACCAAAGACATTATTAAAGCAGTATATGCAGGTCATGCATTCCACCCAGGTGATTCTGTAATACAGGACTTGGTGAACAAGTATGGTAACGACGTTTTGAATCTTCATCCACCTGATTCGGTGATTCCACTACTGCGAACTTATCAACAAGATGTATTGGACGTTTTTGAACCTGTGACATAGTAACAAGATAAGCTGGCAGTGTCTGGCAGTGTCAGCCTGTCATCAGTGCAGGATTGAACACATTGTTAATTGGGGGAACGGCTGCATTGGTTTCTCATGTGGTAGGTTATCTCTTAAGTATATTTGTACATTAACTGTCTGTGAGCCACAAAATATAATCAATCAGCTATACTAACTTTATATTATTAAATTCCTCTTAACAAGTAAGAAAATGGCGATTAAGAAAATCCTTTACCCGTACGATGGTTCTGCGATGAGCGACAAGGAAAAAAGATATGGCGAGTCTATTTAGTAGACATAATATATAAGATTACACTAATGATCAATCTGGATGAGTGAACCGACAGGATGGAAATAGGTGCCATACTCTATTC
>JALZOS010000059.1 GCA_030913755.1 Thermoproteota archaeon
AAATAGAGGTGCTTCATAATTATAATCCCAATATTCTGCCAGATGCACAACATGGCGAACCCTATCATGCCACCCTTCCTACTAATCAGACGATCGCACTTTCTACAATGACCATGTTTACGGACACGCCTGTGCGGGTTACAGATACGCCTATTAGCACTGGTTCTTTGGCGTTCACTGGAAGCGCGCTGGTGTTCCATAAAACAAGTGGGGAACCTTTTACAGTCACTTATACCGTCGATGCAGTTGCCAAAACTCCTAATCATCAATAATGGTTTGTGTGATTGATTTGATCCAGCGACGTCATTAGAACTTCAAATAGTTCATCTATTTGAGATTTATTAGGCATGTAATATAATTTCGCGTGACTATAAGGCTATTATGTGTATTTCCAAGAGATATTTAGTTTGTTTATTGGTTCACTCTCATATCCTTAGAAGGATCAAATGAGGGCAGCGAATAGGCAACGACCTCGACAAAGTAGAATACAATGAAAATGTTATCAATACCATAAATGCCCAAAAGAAAAAAGGCGAACAAATCCGATTCGAAAAGAAAGACAACGAACGCTACCAAAGTTAAAGGAAAGAAAATGCTTAACAAGAAAGAGGAACAAGCACTTTTCAATTACAATAATGTAAGAAAGAAATGCCATAATGGAGTACTTTAGTTAATTCCATCTCTGCAGTAATATGTAGGACAAATGACTGGTCAATAATCCTAATAGCCATAATGATTGCACCGTTGTTAGACTTTGCTCTGTCTCTAATATTACTGTGCCCAGGTTTAGGAGTTTAATAGAATGGATAAGATCGGATCACGACAATGGCATTGTTTAGACAACATGGGCTATTTTGGTATGTGAACTTATATGAACTAGGACGTAGCAATACGAGCGTACCTTGGTAAATTTGAATTTATTGAACAGTCTGAACTATAAAACATATGTTGCGTGTGGTATTACGTGACTTGATAAAGGAACGTGTTCAACAACAAAATAAACTTGACGTACAAATCACCAAACAAAAGCAAACCCGGAGAATGCGATTACAATCTTGAATGATACGACCTAGCTAACAACCAGCTGTCTGTCGACAACTTTCATGGTCGAATTCCTTAAAATAACAGAGCCATGAGATATGTGATATTGCCCAGTGCAGATAACTTTGCCGTTGAGGAAGGAATGGGAACCAAAGCAGTAGAGTGGATGAATTCATTTTCCAAGAAAAATAACAAGAGTTTCAACTGTGATCTTGAAGGATATTCCATTTCGACATTTAATTTTGGAAGTTTTGAAGTCTTATCATGGAAGGGGAACTGGTCTGATGCCCGAAAAATCATAGTGAAGGCAAGCGGGAAGCTAAATATGAAGGTGATAGAAGCTGGTTACCATCAGAAGGACAATATTCTGCTGTCATTGATTGGAAGTAGTAAGGAACATGCCAAGGTCTATAGAAAGGGAAATTTTGCTGGTACCTTAGTACTGGGGAGGAAGTCTAGACACTGGGTGGTAAAATCTGAAAAGCTGGGGTAAGCTGTACTTCCGCATAGGACATCGAGAAATTGACTTGGCTGAACTTCAATTTTGTTGAACGTTTAGCCTTATTAATAGCAAACCCAAATAGGAAGGAACGGTTTTGAGATAATTTTTTTCCGCTATCACGCTTATCCTCATAACAGGTTCTGTTGAATTTCTTGGTCTTCAGCCAATTATTATTAATCTTTAAATACTTTGAAGACAGATTCTTCGTTTCTTAATAAACATATTATTTTAATATAATCTTCTTTAAGTAGAACCTCAGATAATCTCCCATTAAGACCTGAATGATCAGTGGGGTTTGTAAGCTAGAGATACCGTTGCATAGTCGGAAGGAACACTTGACTAAATATCATAAGATCGATGAGCATTTGGTATATTGGATTATACGAACCGATGATGACCTTATTTCTCTACAGCCAAAAATGCGAAAATAAATCTTTCTTATGAGATCATATTTGATATATCCTTGTTGGTACATTTGCTGTCTGGGTATATGTCATTTTTTCATCTGATAACGTCTGCAATCTTCTACTTTCTGTCCTCCCATTAATAGGTGTCTAACTATTTTGTTTCTAATAGACGGAACCTAAAAGTTTCAGAAATAGATAGAAATTACTCAAAGGTAAGAAGATGCAATTTCCTATAACCACGAGATCTTCCCACAAAATCTGTTGAAGCATTTGATGAGAGGGTAAATTCACAAACAAGGATTTGACGAATATTGATTTACATTTGACCTGGCTACTCATAAATTCCTTGGAGGATCCTAGGTTGGTTGTACTTCCACAGATTCTTCACGGGCAATCCGGTTGCAATTGGGATCAATTTATTATATTTGTTCCAGTTCAAGACTAGCAATTACTTTTCAAAGATAGCTTCACACTCTCGTCCTTGTTGAGGTTATCCTTTATTCAACATTCTAATGACTTGGAAATTATCATTTAATCATGGGAGCACTTCTAATAGTTTTTGGTTTTTTTATATAATACATTGTTTTCTTATACCCTTGACGAGATTCCTAATGGTGACCTCTGTTACACCGCCTGCTTCCGCAAATATTAGCTGAGTTCTATATTCTCCTAAGGCTAAACACGATAGATAAAGCACCGTTGCTGCAAGTCCCATTGGATTTTTGCCGTTAGATTCTCTGCTTTCAGTAACAATAGACATTAGATCCATAGCGTGACGTCGGGTCTTCTCGCTTATCCCTATCTTATTCGCTACCCGATTAATACAATTCATTGGATCTACTAACGGTATTTTCAAATCAAGACCCAACACAAGGATCCCGTAATTTTTTCTAAGCTCTCTATGGGTGACATTTATTACTTTAGCAACGTCCTTCATAGTTCGCGGGTTTCCAGTTTCTCTGCATGCTATATACACTGCTGCACCCAATACTCCAGAAATCGTTCTACCCCTTACCAATTTTTTTTCATGCGCTTTCCTATAGATATAAGCAACCTTTTCAATAACGCTATCTGATAATCCAAGTTTGTACTTCAACCTATCCAGTTGGTTGAATGCCTCTTTGAGATTTCTGGTTGATGCATCTATTTGCGTCCTGCTATCCAAAGTTCTTAATCTACGCACTGATGGATAGAGATAGTTATCTATTTCGTGCCCACCCGCATCTTTGCCATTTCCTATTACAGTGTATAGTCCTTTATCATGACGCGCAAGCGAAAAGGGAGTTCCTGTTCGTTGTCGATTACTATTTTCACTAGAATTGAAATTACGCCACTCAGGTCCTGTTTGTTCAGTTCTATCCACTGTGACTATGCCGCATGTACTGCAAAAGACCTCTCCACACTCTAGATCTGATATTAAAGGGCTATTGCATATTGGACACAATAATGAGTTTTCCATTCAAAACAAGACAATTTTATAAACATTATTGATCTTATAAACATGTTCCAAAGAAATTAGATCCAATTTAGCTCACATCATTTATAAGCTCTTATTCGAAAAATCGGCAAACCTGAAAGGCCAAAAGATAACAAGTGCACATATCAAGATTTTCCAATAATACACAATGTAATATGAATGTTAGACAGACCAGACATCCATGAGTTAGTACGCCAAATTGGTCTAGCTAACCTATTTTCAACACTATAAACTCTTGTCCTTACTTTTTTGTCCTGCTTTTCAATACCTAACAAACAAACAATGACAAATCCCTGCATTCGGTCAATTTTATCCCCTTACCACAGGAGTCAAATAATCTATTAGTGTAAGGAGCCTGCTGAAGCCACTAATATTCATATTAGATGCCCTCCCTATGAAATCCTCTTGAGCGAAACAGAAGATCAGCCTATTCTGCAGTGCACAAGTTATAGCCAAACCATCTTACTTGAGGTCTTAGTTCAGGAAATAACAAAAGATGAAGATGAACCGGAGGATGGTAATCTTGTGACTTTGAACTACGGACCGAATCTGTTTCATCTCCCGCCAAAGACGATGATTCTACGATTTCACAACTCTACAATCAGGGGAAGAGTCAACTTACCACAAGCTACTCTACTGTCTATTGTATTGGAGTATAGTTATACTAATGACAAGTGTCGTCTTTTCACGTTGAAATTAAACTCATACATTACCTTGAGTATTTGACGAGTGATCAATAATACTTTCTCCCTTGAGGATAAGACAGCAAGCACAATGTTGTTCTAGGCAATTCTTAGCTTCTTCGTGTTTACATATAGGACATCCGCATCGTTGTGATACTATGTTTGCAAATAGTTTTTGTTTCTTTGATTTCTCGTCTGCATAGAACCATACTATGACTACAGGTATTCCTATAGCAAAAAAGATAATAATTGTCCTTATCGGAACACGTACTACAAAAAGGGAGATGGCAAAATACGCTGTACCAATCCCAACGTGTGATGATGTCCATGTCTCGAGACTCTACCCAATATATAGTATCTATGACTATATTTAATAATCATATTACAAACAAATCGTGCGATATTGCATGGAGACAATGGTTTTAATGATTTTAGAAAAATCACTCATTTCACACTCTAACATTCTCATTCCCTGCTAATATTTTGAGTTAGGAAATGCGATCAAGGATCCTTAAAGAATTGTTTGAATCTTTCTCCCAATGGGAGTAATTTTGGACCTATATCCGCTCAAGTCCCACTATGATAGTAATAACCCGCATTAGTGAAAATTATTCCTCGAACTTAGCAAATCCCTCAAACACTAGAACTGAATCCAGTTCCTTACTTCAATATCCTTATAATATTCACGGGGAGATCCAAGCAAGACATGCTTTTAAACTGGTCTACAAATAATTGCTTGTGAAAAATGGAAATGGACTCAAGATTGGAATGTCGGGTATAATCTTAGCATCATTGCTCCTAGGCATTATCAACAATCACAATCCTTCACAAGTATTCGCACAAGCAAAGGCTTCAAATAACCAGTCCATTTGCATTGGACCAGCTTAAATCCGATCTAGGGAATTTAACAATATGGCCCAATATACATTACAATGTAAAGACAGACTTTAACCCAAACGTTACTTTCCCTCATCCATCCATTTGCTATAGTAATAGGTGATTGCTATATAGGCAGTTTAGTATTTGTGGCACCTACAGCAGTATGTAGAGCCGACGAAGGGACTCCCATCCGTGTA
>JALZOS010000112.1 GCA_030913755.1 Thermoproteota archaeon
GTACACACCGAGTTCCTTCCTTATTCACACAAGATGAACAGATATACCTAGAGCACAAAGTACAAGAACGATTACCAAATCTTGAGCCACAAATTTGACAATCCGGCAATTAAGCTAAAGTGGGATATATGGACAAATAATAATGTTCAACGAAGAAGCCAATGACCTACTTAGGATAAATTCGAAGATCAATACACTCTTCAAAATAATTGCTCTCCACAATATACAACACCCAGATCGAACATATCAGGTCGTGTGATTACCTTCTACAATATTCCTCATGGATGGAGGAATCAGCAACAACGTGTCATTCGTTATAATTGGTTTGGGAGGTAGATTATACTCTTTTCTTAGAGTAGCCTGTTGTATCTGCAAAAGATTTTCTGAATATTTTGGGCCCATATACCCAAATGAAACATAAGCGATGATGATGGCTAGAAGTGATATACCCATCACCAGAATGCTCAAAGCCGCTCCCCTGATGTGTGGTGTATAGGACGTCGATGGTCTTTTTTCCTGATGTGCACACATTATTCTTAATTCCTATCTCGTATGCTTAAAAGTATTTGCCCTCAACCTTCAACAGCAGATCTCATAAGTCGTAACGCGAGCTCATGTGCGGTAGACCTTTGGTAGACATTTGGTATGGACTCCAGATACCTGTAAATTTCTTCTCAAATTTCGTACCATATGTTATGAAAAAATTATACAGGTTTTCAAGGTTCCCGATCTCAACAAGAAGTTTGTAACGAGTTTGTACTGTATTGCCATATCGATCAAGATCCCTAGATTCAGTAATTAAACTGGTTAACTCCAATATGAGATGCAAATATTTAAAAAACCTGTACAGTTCAATCCAAACCCATGATCGAGGACAAGTTGAAATCCTTTGGCATATCACTACCAAAGCTACCCGCACCCGCTGGCACCTATGTACCTGTTTTGAGAACGGGAAATTTAATCTTCATTTCGGGCCAAATACCTTTTGAATGTGGAACGTCAGATTTACCACGGACATTTCTGGGAAAAGTTCCTATAGAAGTATCAATCGAAACTGGCCAGCAAGCTGCCAGACAATGCACGATTAATGCCATAGCACAATTGAAATTTTTTGTAGGGAATCTAGACCTTATTACGAAATTTATAAAAGTAACAGGTTATGTGAACTGCGAATCAACTTTCACCGAGCATTCTAAGGTTATTAATGGTGCATCAAACCTATTAGTGGATTTGTTTGCAGAGAAGGGCAATCATACTCGAGTTGCCATCGGTGTGAACAGCTTACCATTAGGAAGTGTTGTAGAAGTTGATTTCTTATGTGAAATGGAAGAAATGATTTAACTGTTACTGGTCTCATCAGGGTACAAAGTTAGTTGGCCATTAACATTTTGGCATATCGTCTTCGCCGTTTATTCTTACTAACTACATCGCAGCCTTCTAATTCAGTAGTAATTTTACTCACAACTCTGATTATTTTCCATGTGACCGTGACAAACATGATACATTTCGTCAAGACTATCGTGCGCGTATTAGTCCACGCATCTACGTTTCCCAAATAGTACCATTAATTACCTCCTAAATCCGCTTGGCCAAATATACAAGTGGCAAGGTTTATTGAGGTAAGTATGTTTCTTTGCTAAGTCCAACACACACATTTATTTGTCTACTGCGAAGTTGCGGACCTCGGATCTTGACTTTGATCGTATACCTCTATCTAGTTCAAAAGCCAACAAACACTGCTTCCTGTGCCCAGTTCTATTATCAGCATTTCCTAAGTTTAAGAAATAGAAGGAGACGAGACCCAAATAATTGAGCAATTTCATAGATTGTTAAATTGGCAATGGATGGATAATGCTAACACATATGAAACCCGATGATACAACAAGAAGTTTTTCTAAAGTATCCCTTCTAAATTAGTGTAGGTTAAATTGACTTCAGTATAACTACTGAATAATACTTAGTAATCATGTTCCTCCTCAGGGTGGGATTAAAGTTTGCTTTCATCCTACCAAATTCAGCTCCTGAGGTTCATACATTCTTATAACAACTAGAATCGGACGTCAAATTAGAGTCACATATTTTCGGAATCCACTCAAAAGCAAGACATACACCTATTTTGAATTAAACTATCGCAACTCTCATATTTACCTTATGTGCAGCCAAAAGTAAATGGATATTTTAGAAGGCCACATCCTCGCAAAAAACCTTTTTGAAAGATACTCTGCCAATGCTCGCGATTGGAGATTTGAGATTTCTGTTTCTGAGAGACATGGTAGTTTTTTTGATGCGATAGTGAGTAATCCTAATGAAGTATGGCAATTAAAAATAGATTCAATTTATAAACCAAATCCTTTGATAATTGGTACCAGGCTTGATGTCGATCCGATAAAATTTAGCAATAACGAAAATGCATTTTCGTTCGGATACAGAAAGCTGGATCCAATAAGACTCCAGAAAGCATTGGACAGTGTAGAAGATTCAGAAAGTGAGAATAAAGCATTAGATTCTTTTCTTGCATCTTTAATTACCTCCGCGGAACCAGAAGTTCCAAGACCAAATAACAGCTACGCATACGGTCCATTCATATTTGCCCAAAATAGTCTCACGAGTGTTGACAAGCACCAAAAGAATATTTCTGATAAGCTTGCCAACAGATTGCGTGATAAGTTAAGATCTCTGTACTCTAGTTATGGTTAACTAAGATGGTAACTGCATTTTTGCATAACCCGCCCAATTCGCAAAATGAATTTAGGAGTAGTAGCAGTTGCAGCTCGTTCATTAATGAGATTATTCCACAAATCAAAATTATGTTTCGAATGCTTCTATACACATTTTAGACCCTTGACCTAAGTTCTTTAGGGTTCCTTCGACCCCATATAATGAACCTGAAATTATTTACCTAAGCACAGGGCTTCACAAAAGTAGCAAGACGGAGTATCTTTTTCCCCCATTGAGCAAGTGCCAAAAACATATTATAAATCCCTATGGCAAGAATTAATTAATCTGAAACGGAATATATGTATAAAATCAAAAAAAATCCCTATCATCAGGTGATAATTGACATTCTTTCCTTTATTTAAGGAAACGCCCAGAAAGTACTTAAATTTCTATAAATCTAGTAGACAGTTTCTAATTCCAGGTTACAGATACATGGGTTTCCCATATATGTTTGATATTTTCATCTTAGCCCCTTTTTCTGTAAAACATACTAGTAAAATTTACAAGCTTTGAAGAATATGACTATTAGGGGTGAGCTGACATGGAAGAGATGATAGGTGATAGTATCAGGCCACAGGTAGAAATGATGTCAACCGCAGAGAAGATAAAGGAAGCATTCAATACACTAGATTCAATCAACCTGCAAAAATTTGATCTTGTGTCAAAAGCTATGGCGGCAGCAACGGATTTTGTTCATCAATTAATCAAAACCAGCGAGATAACAGCCAGTGTTAGCATATCTGCTGCGGAACTCTTCGTCAATCCAAGAACAAGTTATTATCCAGACTGGGTCAAAGGAATTATCGTAATATCAGACGAAGGTGTGACATTCCATTCAAGTGGATCTAAAAATATTATCACATTCGAAGGGAGAAATGTAATGGTGAAAAGCACAACATGTACTACTTTTCTAAAAGAGACCATCCCTACGGAGAGCCAAGAAATTCATACTTGCGCTTCTAGCTGCAGCACGAAGCATGCTAGAAAGCTTCGAAATAAATCCAAATGATGAAACTGAATTAAAGCAGATCATATTAGTAATAAAAGAAATGAAGGAGAGGTTGAAAAAATAGTGCAATTTCATGGTAGTCCTAGCAACTTTCTTCAAAGATACCCTTAAGAAAACATCATTTTATATTCTTTCAGACCAATTCAAACATATGGAGAAAGGGACAAATCATTATAACATTCACGCGGGAAGACTAAAATTTACTTTAATAGCGAGTGATACCGAACTTATCCTACGGAAAAAAAACTGTAAAAGCATTTGCGGTCCTCATTAGTCATTATAACTTCGCTATGTTATCATTTTTGTTACTGATATATAGTACTAATGGCAAGTTGCTCTTAAAGTATTC
>JALZOS010000121.1 GCA_030913755.1 Thermoproteota archaeon
AAGGTGGAATATCCCTTTTCAATAGCCATTTGTCTTAGTTCTGCCTCCTGTTGTGCAGTTATGTAGTCTGCGAAAGGACCTAGTATTTTCATTCATTACCGTCTTATGGTCAATCAGAGTCCTCTTCCATACTTCCGGCTTTTGTCAATTTGGGGTAACCGTATCACCTAATCAGTCGTACCCTCGTAGTTGCCCTAAGGGGTAAAGAAACTCAGAGTTTAATTGTCTTTGTGATTAAAGGTCAAGATTAATTAATAGTATCTACAGTAGTAAATAATGAATGTTAGGAGAATTTGAGAGATGTCCTAAATGTAAAAGAGGCTACATGCGTCCAACCGCCAAAGAATTGGAAAATGAACGATTTGATCTGAGGGTGTATCTGTGTGATAATGACGGTTGTAGGACCAAACTTCTTGACGCGGAATTGAAGGAATATATATCAACCAATAAACCATCTTCAGTTTTCAGTCATTATCAATGACTATCTGTTTTTTCGCTCCTCTGATTTACCAAAAACATCTAGATGATATCTGCGCTCTGCTATTTGTAGAGCCAGAAGTGCCTGCGTTCGGGCAAGAATACCTTCTATTCTGTTGTAGAATCTAAGGGACCATAGGTATACGCTCAAGGATAAGCAATATTCTACCCCGTTTTATAGTTCCTCGAAAGACTAATGTTCCGAATACTTTTTTTCCATTATTATTAAAAACTCACCAACTCTTTCTTTTAATATATTTTTTTCTACACTATACTTATCCTTCTGTATTCAATACATGAGATCTAAACTTATTCTACCATTATCCTCATTGAAGCTGCCAACATTAGCTTGGTGCTTTTTATTTTATGCAACGATATTGTCCTGTGACGATTGGGAAGTCGGTTGTCGAGATGTTGTAGCATTCGATTGGGAAGAGTAGTTGATTAGAGATTGATCCAACGTTACCAGAGGCACTTTATTTTCAATTCCAGTACTCGTACCGGATGTAGTATTACTTCCAGTAGTACCGCCAGATGTATTGTTTGTTCCAGCTGCGCCAGATGTATTACCAGTTGGTGTTGAACCTGTACCGGCGGTTGGGACGCATTTGCATTGCTCGTCCGACCACGTGAAACCCTGTACGCAAAGTCCCTTGAAAAGACATGGCTTGATGTTTGTGCCTGTGGATATTGCGTCAGTGCATGCTATACCTTTTGGTGATCCTGTTAATTGTTGCGCGGGTGGCATTGCTCCAGAGAGAGTCGTAACTACAGGTGTTTGCTCAGACAAGACAAAGTTTACAGGAGTGAAAGCTGAGTGTTTGGGTACAAAACTATTTGCTGACACGACTGTCCACCACTAAAGGCTGCTTCAGTACTAGTCGGATTATTATTTAGTTTTAGGTACAAGTTCAGCGGTGCGTTTCTGGTTGATTGTCAACAAGTTATCTTCTTGAGATGGTTAGAAGAGTTGTGAAAATGCATATTCATCGTTTGATATCATCGCTCTCTGTACTAGTGTGCAACATGGATGGTGGGAAGAATTGAAGTTGCTTGTATTAATCACAACTAAGAAAATCACTCATGCCCTTTATTGTATGCAGAAATTCATAAATGCATTAGGTCCTCAAGACAGACCAAAATCTTGGATATTGTGCGACAATTACAATTACTATTATTGTCAGGAGGATTTGTCTAGCAATGCGACGCAGAATTAGTGTTCCTTCAATTTATCACTATGCCAGAATTGCTCGTGTTCTAAACGTTCTTCCTCAATACAGTACTTCAAGTTGCAAAAATGACATTTTAGCACAGGCTTTTGTTTGGCCTCTTTAAGTTTACGACCTATTTTACCGACAAATCTTGAGTTGTCGCTATTTTGAGAGACAAATGCTTTAGGCTGTTCGCCTGAGACCCTGACCTGAGTAACATATTTGTCTGAAAAATAATAGATGACCCATTGAGCAAGAGTATAATGCCAATTAATATCATAACCCGTAACGTACGATGTTGCATCTATCATGTTGATATAACTTACATCTTCGTCTGTTTTGACGATAAGGTCTGAATTAAAAGATATAGCAAATTGGGAAAACGTGTCATCAGTCCAGAGTTGTATCTCGTTCTCAGTCATTTGGAAAGTTTTGTCCGCATCTGGTAACTGGATGCTAAGTATTTAAATCGTCTTATTGCTGCCTTCGGACTGTCATAATAGTAATTCTGATACGACTCTACTCTTAAAAGACGGACAACAGTAGGTCTTAAATTGCTGATGCGTAGGGTGTGAATTTCATAGTGTGAACTACCTTAAAGTTCTAGTTCTAAATTCAGTTTTTAGGTGAGGTACAAAAATCTTCGTATATCTTATCCGGAATAATTGCGCACTTGAAATATACTCTATGATTGATAGGGAAAGAAGAGATGGGAGAAGATAAACATGAATACTCCAGTGGACCTGCTCCCAGACCAATCGATCAAATGAGAGGATACTCTTTTCCAGTTTTTTCATTCTTTAAAAAAGTCATTGATGATAGTAACTCCAAACTTGTTCGCAGAAAATTCGATGATACCAATAGGATGACGGAAAGAGGGGAAAATAAGAAAAGCAGCGAGAAAATCGACTTAAAATTTGTCATCGGTACTGATGACCCCTATGACGCATTTGAATACTGAACAAGGAAAAGACAATCCACTCCTTCGTCTGCTGAATTGTCTGAAACGTACAACCCCTATACAGATGATAAAATTTAAAGATATTTACAAAATACTTGAAGGTGCGCTTGATATATGTGTAGATGTTGCTGATGTGATTGAAGATATAGCTGCACCTGATCCGATATTGCAGAACATAGCTTAGGTTATACAAGCAACTCTGTATGTCAATTCAGTCAATACATTGGCCTTTTTTCAGTTAGTTTTCAGCTAGTGCATTTCAGAGTTTCTACTTCTCTATTCATTTGTGTTTGGTAGGCCTGTGTAGGGAATGGCCAGGACTAAAATAAAATCAAAGTCTGATTGATAATTCAAATTCTTAACCATCCCCATAGTTAATGTATGTGGTGAAACCCAATTTGAATTTGTCAGGCTACTGCTACCTATCTGAATCTTTTCAAAAATTGCCAGCGGATTATCTATGTTCTTATTAGATGTAGAACTGGGGTGATCGAATAGACTACCGTTGCCATTATCATTTTGGAAGGAATTCAAGGGAGGGGTGAAACCCATAAAGTTATTATTGTTACCCGCAGACTGCATAACTGAACCAATATCACTGTTATTCAAGGAAATTTTGTATGCAATAACAGTAACAGGAGGAACTTCGCTACTCTCGATTCCATGATTCAAGGTTACAGAAATGGCACTCTCGTTAATCAATTGCACTCCACTAAAAGCAACATTTTCCACCATACTTACTCCTATTGTTCCTAAGACAGCCTTGCCCATTAACAGGTTGCCAACTTGCTCTAAATCAAAAGGCATATCAGACATCTGTGCCGTTGAGCTGTCATTCAGATAATATCCTCCAGGGGCTGAGAAATCTGGAACCATCCGATCACCAGAAAGTAGAACGGAGCTATCGTTAACCAAGTCTTGAGCAAAAACAGAAGAGAATAATGCCAGTGTAGATAGACAACTAACGCTAACTGAAATAGATATGAACAGGATTATTAACCTCTTCAGACCTTTCCTCATGATAACTAGAATATCCTTTGTCAATACTATATAACGCTTTATACAATAAAGACGACTCTGAG
>JALZOS010000164.1 GCA_030913755.1 Thermoproteota archaeon
AAAACTCCATTTTCAACCGCTAGACATATTGAATTAAACTAAATGTATCGTGCACAAGTTCATATTTAACTGCACTATCAAATTTTCTGATGCCGTATTTTTCTTTGGAATGAATTGACTTGTTGACCTGACTCGACTTGAGCTATCTCATCCTGCCAAATTGTAAAGGGGTGCTCCTCCTTATATGAAGTGTGGCGGACGTACAACTCCCTTACTCCACATAACTGATGATGTATAACGCAACTCTCAACAAATCTCAAAATCTCCATGGTCGTAATTGTATCTTTTTTTAATTTTACTTGCTTCAAGTGGGGCGATGTTGCAGGGCTAAAGAAAACCTGAGTTAAACTAGTATATTCTGCGTCTTCCTTAAAGAATGAAAAGGTTCATAAATTGATCTTTCAAACCACTCTGCAGTAAAGGTAATGTTTGCCATTGTGCATATGGACGATGTTGTCAGAATTCCTCCAAACCGTATGAAAAGCTCACTGAATGTCGCGGCGACTGAAATACTAAAAGAGAAGTACGAAAGCATGATAAGCCCTGAGTTGGGATATGTGATTATGATAATAGACGCCAAAACTAATTCTGTTGGAAAACTAGTCCCCGGCGACGGAGCCACCTATCACAAAGTTTGTTTTAGAGCCCTTACGTTTTATCCGAAATTGCAAGAGATCGTGGAAGGCGAAATTGTAGAAATCACTGATTTTGGTGCATTCGTCAGGATTGGTCCGACCGATGCATTATTACATCTTTCCCAGATTACTGATGACTACCTTAAAAGCGACGTCAAACAAGGGGTGATAGTGGCAAATCAGTCGGCTAGATCTCTTAAGATCGGCTCAAAGATTCGAGCTAGAGTAACAGCTGTGAGCCTAGGAAAAGGAACGGCCATGGGCAAAATAGGGATAACTTGTCGACAGCCATTCCTTGGAGCTGTGGAGTGGATTGAAGAAGAATTAAAGAAGGCAAAGCAGACACAAGTCCCCGCCCATTCAAAAGAAAAGAAAGGAGTGGCTTCTGCTTAATTGGCAAGGGAAGTAGCGTGCAGGAAATGTAAGGCTTTAACAACTGGCAAGGTATGTCCGATATGCAAATCAACAGATCTTAGTTCTGATTGGTCTGGGATAATACTAGTATTCGATTCAGAAAAGTCTATGATAGCATCAACCCTTCAAATTTTGGCACCTCATAAATACGCTTTAAAGGTATCTTGAACCGACGCGAGGATTCTGCGTCACTTAGGAACTATTTTGACGAAAGAAAAGCTTTACTGAACTTTCTTAGAGAAGACATTGGCCGTGGAGACATTACAAGCAATTCAGTTCTTAAGCCAAATTTGCTTGCAACCTCAACGATACTTTGCAAGGACTCCGAACAGGCAGTAGTAGCTGGTTTAAAGGAAGTCGAAATAATATTTGATTTGTGCAAATGTTCGTGTACGGCATTAGTTGATGAAGGTTCCACGGTTAGTCATGGCAACGAAGTGATGAGAATCAAAGGCCGGGCCAAGGACATTCTCAAGGCAGAGAGAACAGCGTTGAATCTACTTATGCGAATGAGTGGAATAGCTACAGAAACAAGGAAATTTGTTGAGGTGGTCAAAAAAATTTCTAAAGATATTGAGATTGCTGGTACTCGGAAAACAGCACCAGGTTTAAGATTTTTTGACAAAAAAGCGATAAAAATTGGAGGCGGACGATCTCACAGAAATTCACTGGATGAAATGGTCCTTATCAAAGACAATCATCTGGTTCTAACAGGTTCCGTAGGAGAGTCAATTTCGAGTGCAAAAAAATCGGTCGGTAGCAACATCAAGGTGGAATGCGAAGTGACAGATCTTCAATCAGCTATAGAAGCGATTAGTTTCGGAGCTGATGTCATAATGTTAGATAACTTCTCACCGCAAGAAGTGGAGAATACTACTGAAGCCTTGAAGGAATTGGGATTAAGACAAAAATGCTTGCTTGAAATTTCCGGAGGAATAAGCTTGGCTAATGTATCTCAATTTGCAAAGTCAAATCCTGACATAATCTCTGTTGGCTCATTAACTCACTCCGTTAAATCTATTGACTTTTCACTAGAGGTTGATTCTTGCCGATGAAAAAATGTACATCCATGAATGTTAATTCAACATAAATCCCGGAAGATGAATTTTACCGAATTAGGAAACTTCCATCATGCGTAGTATGGATTTTCTAGCCTTCTCTGCGATATGATCTTGAACTTTCACTTCATATCTTTTTTTCATCAAAGAAGTCATTACTTTTTCTAATGTTATCATTTTCATATACTTGCAAACTGCTTCCTCTTTTACAGGAATGAATGTTTTATCAGGATTTTCACTTTTCATTCTATGTAATATACCAGTCTCTGTCGCTACCACAAATTGATTTGCATTCGATTCTCTCACATGTCGCATCATTCCATCGGTAGACAAAATATGAGCATTCACGTCGATCTCTCCAGTGGACATGTGGTAAAGTGTGGAGGAAGTACAGCTGCATTCTGGATGTATTAGAAATTCTGCGGACGTAAACTTCTGCAGCTTATCATTGATATCTTCAGCTTTGATGCCAGCATGCACATGACATTCGCCAGGCCAAATAAACATGTTGCTTCGTCCAGTCACTTGTGCTACGTAGGATCCTAGAAAAAAGTCAGGTAGAAACAATATCTCGTGCTCTTTTGGTATACTCTCGACAATCTTGACAGCATTTGAGGATGTACAACAGTAATCAGACAATGCCTTAACTTCGGCGGTGGTGTTGACGTAGCTGACAATGACGGCCTTAGGATGCTCCTTTTTCCAACACATAAGCTCATCAGCGTTGATAGTTGAGGCTAGCGAGCACCCTGCCTGGAGGTCTGGAATCAACACCTTTTTGTCAGGACAAAGTATGGAAGCAGTCTCGGCCATAAAGTGGACTCCACAAAAAACAATTATATCCGCATTGGTTTCTGCCGCTTGTCTTGACAATGCTAAGGAGTCGCCTATAAAATCAGCTGCATCTTGCACTTCTGGCAACTGATAGTTGTGTGCTAGAACGATTGCGTTCATTTCTTTCTTGAGAGATTGTATCTGCTCAGCAAATCCTACTTGTGCAAGATTCATCAAAACTAATTTTCTAACTCTTACTAGAGATTTAAATTAGTATAATTTAGGAGATAGTTGCCTTTGTTGGAGTATATTGGGGCAATACTTGCCATTTGGATTTCGAAGTACTCGGCATATGATAATTTCCGTAATAGATATATTAGAACCACAATATAAGATTGATAATGCCTACACATGGCTCATTAACAAAAGCAGGCAAAGTCAGAGGTCAGACACCAAAAATCGAAGGAAAACCTAGGGCTAGTCCAATATCAAAAATTCGCAATAAGAATAATTACGTGAAGAGGTTTGAAAAAAGACGTCAACCTGGACAGAAGAAACCTGAGCGCCGGCCAAGACGCTATTAGTGTTTTGTATAAGCAAAATTTGTGGTACTGCTCGTCTATTCTCGATCGTAGGGCGCTGGCTATAGATCAAATATTCTAAGCTATTATGAACACACTAATCGCGCTAATAGGTTGTGGTTCGATAGGCGCTGAAATTATAAGGTCAATTAAGAATGGTGATATTCCGCATGCAAAAGTCGTAGCCATTGTGGATCTTAGAGAGCGCGCAGTAGAAGAAGTCTTAAGCAAATTGAATATTCACGATATTCAGATCTTTTCCGATTTCCAAGATTTTCTTAATTCTTCTCTCTTTACGCTTGTCGACATAATAGTGGAAGCAGCCTCTCAGATGGCAGTCAGAAATTATGGCAAGAAGATCCTTGAATTTGGAAAAAAATTCTTAGTTCTCAGCAGTGGAGTATTTGCTGATCCCATACTTTTTACGGAATTTGTAAACTTGGCCGACGAGAAAAAAGCCGAGATTGTGATACCTACTGGAGCCATCGCAGGAATAGATGCGATTAGAAGCGTAAAAAAGAATTTGACAAGTCTTAGTATCACGACAACCAAGAATCCAGTAGCATTATCCGGTGCACCATTCTTTAACGCCTCCAAAATAAAGAACGAAACAATTGCTTGCAAAACACTGCTTTATGAGGGATCAGCAGAAGATGCCATTTTAAAGTTTCCTGCAAACGTGAACGTAGCTGTTACTCTTGCACTAGCAGGCCTTGGCTTAAAGAGAACAGAAGTTAGAGTGATAGCTGATCCTGATATAAAGATAAACCAACACGAGATTCTTGCGTCCGGAAATTTTGGTGAAATCCGTATTATTGTTCGCAATAATCCTATGGTTGAAAATCCTAGAACTAGCATGCTTGCTGCCCTTTCTGCGATTGAAAGTCTTCGTAGTCTATGCTACGGTACCTTTAGGATAGGGTCCTGAACATGCAAACATATTGACAGTTTATATTAGGTCGGTAGAATGACATTCATAAGGTATAAAGTATGAGTTACGGTGGTTATAGAAGGAACGACATGTTTGGTCCAAAACCCGTTGAGTCAGGTAAAGAATATGATGTGCAGGTTACGGAGATAAGCAGAAAAGGAGACGGCATTGCAAGGATACAAGGATTTGTAATTTTTGTTAAAGATGGAAAGGTTGGTCAGAATGCGAAGATACGTGTTACGCAAGTAGGTAACAGATTTGCAACTGCAGAAATTGTTGACGGAAGTTCTGCAAGTGAGACAAGCTCTCAATCTTCGGAGCAACAGACATCATCCAGTGAATCATCTGGGTCCTCGCCTGAATCAACTGAATAAGAACGCAGAATTCATGATTTTTTCTGTGCATTCCAATTAGATCAAAATCCACTTTACTTTTTAGATCTCAACTATCATTTTATTCATATTCTTAACGGAATTAGCGTTTAGCTCTCATGGTCGGCACCCAGACCATAGTTGCGAATCTCGTAATTTAAAATGACAAGTCTTTAACAAATTATTCGCCTTGGGATCGCACTTCAAAAGAGGGAATAGAATTTAGAACTGATGCGCCCGTTTCAAGACATGAAGAATAATATCATCGCGATCGTAGCGATATCTTTTACCGTTGTAGGTACCATGTGGGCAGTGAGTAACCTTATTTCTTCAAATAATACGATAAAGACTCTAAAATACGAAGGCACTATCCTGATCGCGAAAGACAATCTGTTCAATTCTACAAATCCTGACATACACGCGAAGAAAAACATACCACTAAGAATAACGATAGTTAACAAGGACTTCACAAAACACGACTTTATAATAAACGATCTGAATGTAAATACAGGATACCTATCCAGCGATCAAGATTTTACTACTGCTATTGCTAGTAACAATTCCGGAATTTATCAATATTACTGTTCTTTTCATCCCGCTACAATGCACGGTAGGATCTTAGTTGATAGCTGAAAAACTGGACTCTTGACCATTGGTATCTTAAAGTGATGGGCACATTTGTCGTGAAAAGGCAATAGAATGGGACTCCGAAATGACTCTTTAATTCTACTGTCTGCTGTAATATGGATTGTTCTTTCTCCAAACTTGGATCTGTATCATGAATTTGATAAAAATGAATCTAGATTTAGATTTGTATCTTGTAAGAGTAGTCTCACGATCTATTCCTTGTCATCCGTTGAGTTCTTCAAAGAATCCTCACCCTTGCTAGTTTAGAGGTTGCTCTTCAATCAACTAGATGGAAAGTCACATGCACCATGTGATCCACGTGTACCTACCTTGATTTCTTGACTTTAAACCATCAGTCACTTTTTTGTGGTAAACGCTCTTGCATGTCCCTATCTTCATTTCTTCCTCCGACATAAGGTGAACACTTCTCATCCTCTTCTTGTCATAAATAATAGCAAGGAATTTAAAACAAATTAAACACACTGATTCATAACCCAACGGGTATTCCTTTGCATTAATAGTATTATAGAATTATTATTCTTTGCTCCTTCTATATCATTCAAATTTTGGTATTCAAAACAATGATGGCACCTAACGTGATAATGTTATCAGTAAGGAATTTTTCTTTCAGACCAACACTTAAAAGGAGGAATATTAAAAATGATTAAAATGGCTGCACGAAAGAATACATCTAGAAAGAAGAGATTGATAAAACGCATCAAACAGAATAGGCCAGTGCCAGCCTGGGTAATTATTAGAACTCATCGTCATGTCAGGACGAATCCAAAACGCAGAGCGTGGAGAAAATCTGACGTAGGTGTAGGATAATATCGGAGGGAGATTGGATGGCCGAGAATGAAGAAAATTTAACGCGTGTGTATACGATAAGGTTGGGAAAGGCATGGGGTACTCCACAATACAGACGAACCGACAGGGTCTTAAATATGATAAGGGAATTTGCAAAGAAACACATGAAAACAGACAAAATAAAAATTGAACAGGACCTGAATAGGTACGTATGGCGTAAAGGCAAGACTAATCCTCCTCGAACTGTTCGAGTTAGAATGATAAGAGAAGATGATGTGGTCATAGTGAGCTCCTTCACTGAAGCAAGAAATGCTGAAGAAATGAAAGATCAAGAGTCTGAAAAAAGCGAAGGCAAAACTTCAGAATAGTGATTTTTTCTACTGTCCGTTGAAATCTTGACGTCTCTTATGAGAATATCTCTCAGAAGCTAATTTAGATTCTGATATATTCTATTTCCTGATGAACCGTGGTAACTGTTTCACTATTCAATGTTACTCAGCTGAAGAACAATATCAAGATGAGACTCAGGGAGCTCCCAATCTAAACAGCTATCTATGGGTATTATTGCTAACGGATCGTAAGAATCAAACTTCGTGCTCCCCTCTATCAAGGTTACGAGATTAACCGGACGATCAAAAGTACGAAGCGGAGAAAGATCGATTTCCGCGGTCCTGTCAATATTTTGGATCCTCCTCAGCTTATCTACAATTGTGTTCAAATTTCCAATAGATCCTGCAATTCCATTACTTATGTACAAGAATGATTTTCTTAGTGAATCTGGTTCTGATGACGAATAGAGCATAGCAAGAGAATCTCTCAGAGCATTTTCCACACTGAGTTCCTCTGGTCTGCTGGTAGAGATTATTCTCTTTCCAGGTGACAGATTTATTGATGGCAGCAGTTTTATGATATGAACTAATGTCTTGTTAGTTATGGAAAAACATTCTTCGAGTGACAAATCAGAATTAATCTCCAAAAATGCATCATTGTCTATTACAAAGACTGCGTCTGAAGCAGAATTGAGTCTCTTTAGAGAGACAGCAGAGTTAAACAATCTTTCCTTTTCGTACCGAAAAGGCATAACTGCAAAGGAAATAACTTTGAGATTCAGAGAGAATTTTGCAATATTAGACAATAGCGGAGATATAGCCGTGCCTGAATTTCCACCAAGATTTGAGACGATAATAACCGTCCGATATCTTGAGAAGATATTCATGATTTCTGATTCATAATTTTGAAGGCAAGACCTGATTCTAAAGATGCCAGGATTTATCCACGGTCTACAGTCCACGTACAGGGAATTGTCGTCCTCCACATCACGTTTGTCGTTACTGATTACTATACAGTCAAAGTCAGTACCACGTTTTGCCTCGAGAGCTATTTTTCGACCCAGTCCTCCGATTCCAACTAATAACACCGGCCCCATAAATTCAAAATTGTCCATATTAGTATGCCGTACCCCGTTTTGAGCATTGATAATAAAGATAAAAGCTTTATTGATTAACTAGACGCACATAAGTAGTGCAAAAACATTGATTTTATTTACAGGTCTTAGGTCATGATAGATCCTTTTAGGCAAAAATTTGAAACTTCTTTGATTTTTACTGTTAAACTTTTACCTACCAGTTGATTTCTTTCAATTTTTATCTCTGGGAGGATCTCGTCTAATACAACAGGTTTATATGCATAATTCCTGCCTTGAATAAATCTATCATTTACCTCATCAATTATTATCTCTCCTTCCCACCCCTTCCAGTACAGATTCCTGCTATATGTGACCCGCTTTATCACTTCATGAAGTTTCTTGGTTCTAGCCTTTACTATTGAGGTATCAACCCTTGTAAATTTTGATGCAGCGGTCCCTGGACGAGGGCTGAATTTTGAAGAATTTATCACGTCAGGTTTGGTTGCTTCTATCAATTCTACAGTCCTTTGGAAATCGTCATCAGTTTCCGTTGGAAACCCTGCGATCAGATCAGTAGCAATAGTAATTTCAGGCATAGCAGTTCTGAACGCGTCCACTATCTTACGGAACATCATTGAAGTGTGTCCTCTCTTCATTTTTCTTAGTATTCCCTCACTTCCGCTTTGAACCGGAATGTGAAGGAATTTGAAGAGTTTGTCAGATTCTGACAAAATAGCAAGGAGCCTGTCCATGAATCTCGGCAGGTACATTGGATTCATCATCCCTACTCTCACCTTAAACTCTCCAGGGATTTTACAACTGGCGTCTAGCAAGTCGGCTAAATTAGTATTTATATCAAGACCATAGCATCCATTATCAGTGGAGGTTAACCAGATTTCCTTACATCCGTCCTCTACATCGCACTCCATCTGTCGTAATATGTCTCCTAGACGGTAACTCCTAAGGTTTCCTTTCGCTAGTTTTGTTTGACAGAAAGAGCAATCACTCATACAGCCACTTGAAATCTGGATAATACTTACTGCATGATTAAACCTGACCCTAGGAAGGTTAACTTTGTCAGTAACAGAATCATCTAGTGCAACCAACCTTTTATTCTGAATTGAGTTATTTACTACATCAAGTGTTTTATCCAGTGAGTGGGGACCCAGCAAACAGGCTTCAGGACAGTTCCTCTCCAAGAGGACCCTATCAGATTTCGGAAGACATCCTGCTACAACTAGGGGTTTCTCTAATTTAGCAAGAGCCTTTATCCGAGAAAGCATCCTATGTTCTGTCGATTCCTTCACTCCACAAGTAATAATTAGATTCAGGTCAGACATTCCTGGTTCAGCGGCTAGATCGTATCCACCTCTCATGAGAATTCCTTTCATCATTTCTGAATCCGCCATGCTCGCGGAACATCCATAAGCCTCCACCCAAACTCGTTTCTTCTTGCCACCGGTTTCGTGCTGGTATAATACTACCTGTTCTTTTGATTGCGGAAAACAGTGTATCCGAGTTTCAGATGGTCCTGATAGACACAGTTTAATTGGAATCAAATCAATAAGATCAAAATAGAAAGTACTAAATCAATTTTATTGATAAACTCGACTGTTGTAATGATATATTCACAAGATTTCGTACGCACGCACATAGTCAAACAGCCACTATTTTCTCTTTTTGCTATAACTTGCTCAATATCCCTCGATTAATTACGTCTTCGGTAGCAGAAAGCAAAACATCTAAATCTTTATTCTCATGTACGAAAGATATAGCACCCATTTTTTTTGGAAGAAAGAAAATCCCATAGTCAGAAAGTAGACAGAGATGATATTTAAGGAGTTTTTCCTGGTCAGCCATTGCTGCATCAGTTGCATTTCTTATAATCTTCACATTCTGATTCAGAAAGTGGATATGAATTAGCGACCCGAGCCCAGTAACTTCAACATCAATACCGTAATCGCCAAATATTTGGTGGAGTTTCGACCGAGCTTCGTCGCCAAGTTGATTAATTTTTGTATAAATCGTTTCCTTGTTCCTTTTTAGATAATCCATTGTAAGAAGGCCCGCCTTCATTGAAATTGGGTTTGAGGAAAATGTTCCTCCACCTACGTAGCATCGATCAGGCTTTTCCTTGTGAGACGGATCAGTAATTTTCATTATTTCCTCTTTACCACAAACAACGCCGATTGGAAATCCCCCTCCAACTATTTTTCCGAGAGTTAATAAATCTGGTTCTAAACCATACAATGCAGATAAAGTGCCAAAATTTAATCTAAATCCCGTGACAATCTCGTCCATTATCAATAGCACATTATTCTTGTTGGCATATTCTCGCAAACCTTTTAGGTAATCCTTGTCTCCAACAACACCTCCAGCACCTCCTAATAACGGCTCCAGTATAATGCAAGCGAGGTCATCCCTCACTCTATCCAAAAGTGCAGTAGAACCGGTAAGATCGTTAAAAGGTAGTGATTCAACAAAGTCTCCTTCGCCTCCAGCCAATCCCAACCCTTCATTTATTTCGAAAGGATAATTTACTGAGTGCATCAAGTCAGAGTTGAATCCGTGCCATCCGCCAAGTACTTTGGCAACAATTTTTTTCCTCGTGAATGCGCGAGCAATCCTTGTAGCGTACATAGTTGCTTCCGACCCAGTAGAACAGAATCTCATCAGATCAGCAGTTGGCACGAATTTTTGAATTACCTCCCCAAGAAGTACGCTTGTATCATTAACAGTTCCAAATAATGTCCCCTGACCTAACTCCTTAGCCAGAGGTTGTACAACGTTTTGAGGCGAATGACCCAATATCAATGCCCAATGACCCATCCAGAAATCAACAAAAGTATTTCCATCTACATCGTAGAGATTCCTACCCTGAGCTCGTTCTACAAAGAATGGGTATGGTGGAAAGAATCTAATATTGTGACTGATTCCCCCTGGAAACACATTGCATGCCCGTTCATACCAAGATTTTGATAAATTAGTTTTGTTCACATAAGACTGAAAATCATAAAGTGACATGTGTAATCAGGTTTATCTTGCCTACATACTACCTACATATTACAGTTTTTGTCAAGGGTTTAGATAAAAAAATTCATCATGCAATAAGAACAAGTTATTTCGACTCGATACTGATTATTCTTTACGTTCCTTAAAGGCGACCTACCATGCTAACCAGTAGAAATTTTTCGGGTGCCTTGGGCTATTGGTCACGGCAGGCTGAACACCTCGCCGAAGCTCGATGCGTACACCTCCGTTCCATCAACGCTATCTTCTATAGCCGCCCTCCTCCTTACGGAAAGATGTCTTTTCTCGGGAGAGGCTTCCTCCTTAGATGCTTTCAGGAGTTATCCTACACAGCTTAGCTGCTCAGCGTGCCCTGTCGGACAGCTGATAGACCAGAGGCTGCGTTGCCCTGTTCCTCTCGTACTAGGGGCAACTTCCCCTCAGACAACTACGCCCCTGTCAGGCAGAGACCGACCTGTCTCACGACGGTCTAAACCCAGCTCACGTTCCCCTTTAATGGGCGAGCAGCCCCACCCTTGGCTCCTGCTGCAGAACCAGGATGGGAAGAGCCGACATC
>JALZOS010000184.1 GCA_030913755.1 Thermoproteota archaeon
GGTGAAGATGAAATCTATAGATTTAATCATAGTCTAGATAAGGGCATTGAACTGGAGTTTTCCCGATATTGAGGTGTCGGCTGACCCATGAATATAGCTTACGCGGAGTCATCTTCTAACGTTGAAGCCAAAACCTGTGGATGCAAAGAAAGGGGGATAAAGGTAGCGTATTCATTCATCGACTCATCACAGTCTATGTCTTGACAAGAAAGACATCATTCTAGCCGAAATAGATGCTTGTGAAAGGTTACTAAAGTATACCCCGGATCATACTAACAAAGATGCGCTTACGAAAGAAATAGCAGAATTAAAAATGACACTAGATTTGCTGTCATAACTACATAGGTTGTACTCTTGATATAGAGATATTTTTAACAAAATTAAAAATTCAGCCTTCAGATAGTCAAGTCATTTTTGTCTGATCTCTATGTCATTTTGAAAGGCCTGTACGTTTTCGTACCTTGTTAAGGTAACCCAGGCCTCAAATTTGGTTGAAGGAGAACGGAAATTAGGACCTTGTAGGCAAATATTGTGGGTTATATCTATAAAATAACAAATTTATTTATTTGTATTTGAGGTTTTTATATTTCTATATCAAAAAATATGACATTATCGTAAAAGATTTATCATATCTTTTGTTTGGTTTCGTTTCGGTCAATGTTAATTACTTATCAAAGTAAGTATTTAGTCACCTCCAAAACAATTTCATTATTTCTTATGGACCATTGTTAGTCTCTAATAAAGCCAATCTTCTTATAAGTCTGGGAACTGATAATTACCTATGAGATTACGTGATAGAGAGGAGATTTATGCCTCTATACTTGGCACTGCTGGGTACGGTGGTGGAGCGAGATTGACAAGGATAATGTTCAGTTCATATCTTACCCATTCACAGGTGCTTGAATATTCGAAAACCCTGCTCGAGCGTGGTTTCCTAGAGTATGATAAACTCGATAAGGTGTTTAAGACCACGCCAGCCGGATTTAAATTCCTAGAATTGCATAATGAAATGCGTCAAATCATTAAAGTTCGACCGGACCTCGAACCTTTGAAGGCATAAAAGATCGTTTCACTTCCGAGTATACATCAGAGTTGCAGAATGATATAATATCACGCGATTGAGGAATTTTTGGATTTAATTAATTGCAATAAGGCTTTTTACCCTCAAACACTTCAGAGTAATAATTTGTTTCTCAAGATTTTGGATTTATCTGTGTCAAGTGATCATTATTATCATTATAACTCTCACGTTCACTTTCATTCAAACTACGATACAGATGATAAATACCTCCCGTATTATTGCTAAAATAATCCCAAATTAGCGGACTTATTGGCAGAAGTCTAAACGTGGATTTTTGTCTCTCCTCTAATACATTATAAACTAATTGTCCGATTATAATCTGATCGGGTTTCGCAAATGTGGTCATTTTGGTTGCAATACTTACTGTATAACCTAAAATGTCAAAATGGGGATTTTTCATAACGACCTTCCCATCTAGTGTATTGGTATCCCATCCTAATTGGATTATTGCAGTTTCACCAACATCTATCCCGATCCTTACGCTTAACTCTGGATGGTCATACTGGTTTAGAATTGGGTTTATTCCCTGACGAACTACCTGGATCATTGAGCATGCGCAGTCTACAGCATTCATGCAACGTAGATATACATCATCTGAGGAACCTACTACAAAAAATGCTAAAATTGCATCTCCTATATATTTCAAAACATATCCACCATATACTTCTATCATCAAGGACATTTCTTGTGTAAATGCTTGAACTATCGTTGCAAGTCTGTTTACGGGAATGGTCATTGATAATTTGGTAGAATCTACAAGATCAATATGCAAAATAACAAAGGTGGTCTTAGACCCAGCATAATTTCTTAGGACGTTTTGTGGTTCTTCCGTTGAAATATCAAAGTCAAAGTTAGACTTTACCTTTAGGCCCTTCCACATTCTTAATTGTGCATTTTTTATGGCATGATCAATATTAACTGGTTTATCAAGACGGAGTTTACTTATCAGTGGAATATCAGAGCCATTTCTGGCTACTGCTTCTGAGGGCGATATTAACGGAATTTTCACTTTCTTGTTTTTCTCCTCTCTTTTTAATTCCTCTATAATTTGAAGAACCTCATCCTTGCTTGCATCCGTCTGAAGTGCTATTACCTCCGGTATGATTCCAGAGTTATACAAATTAAGAATAGTTTGTTTCTGTTCTACAGCCAAAAGATCTCACCACCAATATATGATGACAAAATACTCTTCATGGCTTCTAATTATAAGGTAACTAGATAATATATTCTTAGTGACAATACTAATTAACTGATTTCTTTCACAAAATTCAATTCAATCACGTTTAGGGCTACTCCCCTTTCATACTATTTCCCATAATTCCTGGTTGTTACCATTTGGTATTTCCCAATCAATTATTGATACTCAGGTAAAACAAATTGTAATTTAATTAATAGAAGAACTTCCAGTGCTGAAGTACAATCTAATATTGTGCTCTATGTCTTCAATGAAGTTGAAGTGAGATGATCAGTACCAAACATCATTAGGTATTCTAACAAGGTTCTTCCCTAAAATGCGACTCTGCTTATTTGAAAGCAGTGGACATTAGTCGTATCATTATTGCGAGATATCAGTTTGTAACAGGTTCACAAAAGATGTTGGAGTAATGGTGTATACTGTCAGGAATAGGAGAAAAGATAGCTACCTAATATCTCCTCCTCAACATTTCAGTGCAATGTGATCTACTTTTTTCTCCCACGTCATTATGATAATACATCCGACTTTCAACTCATCAAGACGCTAACCACCAACAGACTGATATTTTGTAGAGGCCTCGTGAGAACTGTTATACTCTTTTGAGTAACGAGGGGTTTTTCTTTAGAATATTTATGAATCCCTCAAGCCTCTTGATAGTTTCAGGATGTAGATGATGCTCTATACCTTCTGCGTCATTATTCGCGGATTCTTCGTCAACTCCTATTATTTTGAAAAATTCAGCTAGGAGACCATGTCTATTGCGAATATTTTGGGCAATACGAACTCCTTCGTCAGTTAGCCTAATCCCTCTGTACTTTTCATATTTTAGATATCCAGTTTCATCAAGTCTCTGCGTCATTTTCGTTACGCTAGGGCAACTCACATTTAGATAATTAGAGACGTCCACGGTTGTGGCATATCCCTTCTGTTCTACTAGTTCGTAAATAACTTCGAGATA
>JALZOS010000186.1 GCA_030913755.1 Thermoproteota archaeon
CGAATAAGCACCGCCAAAAATTAGAAATGGCTTTGCAAAAGTTTATGGTACGCAAGAATGAGAGGGAGAGAAACGACCAATACATGCGAGAATTTAAAAATTCACATGACACTATAAATCGAGCTAAATCATGATCTGAGGGAGGATTGATTTTTGAGCTATCTCGCTCATACCTGTTGACCATTCAAAGGAGAGAATAATTCGGTCAAGCCGGCACACGAGTAAATATTAAGAACAATTCGAATAGGCTTTTATTATCGATTTTTTTAATTGTGGAGCGAATGCGCAGGCAAAGGAGAATTGGTGAAGCGATAACAATAGCTAGTGGAATTGGAATCGCGATCGGAGGTATACTCGCTAGTGTCCCGCCAGTGTCATATGCAGGTCTTTGTATTGTGGGATTAGGCGTAGTTTCTATACTTTGGCGGTAATTCTTTCAGCCAAATTCAAAATATGCTAGTACTTGTGACTCCCAAAAACCAAAAGCTACACCTCACTATTACTATTGTGATGGTAACCTTCGTTATGTTTCTAAATTTTTGTCCAACAGGGTCAGGCGAAACCGAAACGTCAACGGAAAGGGAAGCGAGGTTAACTGCGTTATTGTTGGCACCTTCAGCATCCAATGCTCATGCGCTAGGTAACGAATCTGCTAAAGTTACGTTGGTGGAGTTCGGGGATTATCAATGCACTTTCTGTAAGCGATTTCACGTAAACACAAAGGAACTCGTATTACGCAATTTTGTAGAGACGGGGAAGATACGATTTCTCTTCAAAGATTATCCAATCAATGATATGTCGCCTACAAACTCCTCCACTCTCGCTGCAGAAGCATCTTACTGTGCAGCAGACCAACATCGATATTGGGAATATCATGATGAGTTGTATGATAATTGGAGAGGAGAGAATACAGGATGGGTAAGTCCGGAGTCTTTGCTGATCTTTGCAAAAAATTCCGGAATTGGTAACGTCTCTGAATTTTCTAATTGCGTTGGTTCACACAAGTATTCAACTTTGGTACATCAGAATTATAATCTGGCCATATCATTGGGACTAACATCCACACCAAGCTTCGTTATCCTATCTGAGTCCAAGTCACCAATGGTAATAGTAGGTTCGCAACCCTTCCAGACGTTTGATTACATGATCAAGAATATGGATTCTTGATAGAATATTTGTCGCCTGTTATTTCTAGGATTTCTTCCACGATCTGTCTTACGAGGCCCTTTATTTCATTTGCTCTAATTTCCATAGTCTTCCTCACCTCACCTATCGTTTGGTTTCGGTTGGATCTCGATTCAATTTTACTCGTCATATCTGTCTCGATTTGCCATAACTTAGCTTGAATCTGACCAGCTCCGGAAGATCTTAATTGAGACAACAGATCATTCTTTTCCTTTATCTCGGAGGAAATATTCTCCAGAGAATTCATTATCTCATCGATATGTTCGATAGTCCTGTTTGAATCTTTAAGTGTCATCTTTCCAGAGATGAGCTCCTGTCGAATCCCTTGCAAGAGTTGAAGGTATGGCATTATGTCTTCATCGAAAATTTCCCATGGCCTATTTCCAATTTTTTCAAGCCTTGAATAGGTGATCTTTGAAGTACCGTACGAATATTTTGTAATTGCCCGTGATATCTTCGAAAACATGTTCGAAGTGTCTCTCTTCAATTTTTCCTTCTCTTCTTCAATTCTTCTAATCTCCTCTAAAGTCTGGAATGCTTCCAAAAACTGCGGAGATCTTTTGAGGTTTTGAATTTCATTTTTTAATTTGTCGATGAGAGTTCGTTCTTGCTCGTTTTCCTCCAAGAGCATGGAGATTCGAGATTGGTTGGCATCAATCATGTTAATTGTTTCTCGCGTAGTCTGTATTTTACGAAGACAGCCGGAGCATTCATCTGTTTTGGCCTCTACCCTCGAAACTAGATCGTGTGTCTTTTTGTGTAGTCGCGAGAGGGTTCCAAATTCATCCTTCATCCTGTTGGAATGCTTTTTCATGTATTCATTCAGAACTTTTCTATGGGAACCGCTAGCGTCGCCAAATCGTCTTAAGAGTGATTCTAGTCTGCTTCTGAATTCTATGGCCTCGTTCAGATTTTGGGGCAAAGCCAGTTGTGAAGAAGACTCTCGCATGATGGTGGATACTATAGTTCTTCTGGAGTTTTCAACAAGGGATCTAAACTTTGTGTCATCAGTTTTCAGATTCTCTCTCGATAAATCGTCTACAATTTTGCTCAAGTTATCAAGAGTGTTTTCTACAGAACGTTTTATCGGTTCAAGGTTAACCAACATAGACTGGGTCTGAGTTGCCATGATTTTCTCTACTATGGCAGTTGCCTGTTCAAGTGTAATGCCATCGGAGTGCATTGCAGGGTCATCGAGAGGCCTTACTTTTGAGGCTTCCTTTCTTCTAAAGAACCCAAAAGGCGGAGACAATAGCAAGTATTGAGACTGAACCACTAAAAAATGTGACTCCTTTATTTGGTCTATCTAGTTTACTTGCGGGATATCAGACAAAATTAATCATTTGCAAATGTGTTATACTGATTCGAGGGTTTTCCATGGCCTTAATCTATGTGAAAATTGTATCATGAATAGTCGTCAGCGAACGCCATGAATTTCATAATTTCATTTACTTTTTTGATATAATCCCTTGTGGTATGCGTGTTCTAGCAAGAGAGGCATAATGTTATCTATCGAACCATGAAATGATGACTCCCACAGCGTTCTTGAAATGACACTTGTTCGTAACCATTTCATTTACGCAGGTCCAAATTCTGAACAAAAATATGTATTCCGATTGCAAAGTTTTTATTAATAACCATCCCGTAGATCTATTGTGCATAATTTGGGTATATTGGGCATGTCAGGTGTTGGAATATTAGTCGTTTTCGGTATGATTATCTACAGCAATTCGCCTGTCTTCGGTGTACCGATAGTTCAAGTTTCTCCCACTTGCGGTCCGGCGGACCCGGGATTTAATATGGTCATTAATGCAAATGGTTTTGGTCCCAATAGCAACGTGAATTGGAAACTTGTAGATTCCCAAGCACAGATTCCTCTCTATGGATACTTCCAAACCAATAGTACGGGTGGATTTAACGATGTGACTTTTGCTGATGACCTAAAGGCAGATAGCTACAAGATGTACTTCGGTACTGACGCAAACAACGACAACAAGTTTGATGTGGGTGCTCCAAGGACGTACGCCAACATAACAATACCATGCCAGTGATCGTAATTTCTTCAGTCTAGAAAAGTTAACTGTGCTGTAAAAAGGAATTTGCTAAGCTAAAATTATTTCTAAAGATATTAATACGATATTGATCAAAGCAGTTCAATTGCCGTCTACGTCTAGGCAGATCGAGTTAGATCCGTCCATTTCAAAATTCTCTATAATTATACATACTGATCTGTCAGATCCTATAATTCTTGATTTGATTAATTCTATTACTGATACCGTTCCAAACAATTACCGTACGGAAATACTACTCGTAGAAAATCTATCTGACGTAGGCGAATTGGATCCAGTTTCAGGGGAACGAAAAAGATCGCCACTGGCACGAATTATTGAGCTGCAAGCAAGCAAAAATAGAAATGATAAGATTTGTATAAAGCTGGTGAGAACAGGAGTACCCAAAGCAAAAATCCCTGCAGTATTAGATGGGATAAATATGGCCAATGGCGAAAACATGATAATAATGAACGATGATTTCACCCACCCTCCAGATATTCTCCCACATATGATGGATTTGGTTATGAAAAACGGAGAAGGTATGGTAGTTGCGTCTAGATATGCCGACGGAGGATCCGTGACTGGAAGGTCACCGATAAGGAAAATAATCGGGTTGGGAGCAGCTGGGATAGCAAGGTACGGGCTAAGAGTCAAGAATGTTAAGGATCCCGTTTCAGGTTTCATTGCGTTTCCCAAGAAAATCCTGCGGAGGATTGTAATAGACGAAACTGCATATTCTCTTTCTCTCGAGATCCTGGTTAAATCGAAAGGGCTAGATGTAGAAGAGATTCCATATTGCTTCAAAGAAAGTTCAACATCTCATGAGCGGTTAATTCCCTCGGTCATAAACTATGCTAAATCTGTTATCCAACTGTATATGCACGGTCCAAAATCAAAAGAGGATGGTGAGGATATCAGGTACAAGAAATCTGTAAAATTTCTTTCAAAAGCGGGAAGATTCTATACTGTAGGGGCGAGCGGATTACTCGTAAACTATTTGGTATCGACTGCAATTTCCATCGGCTCTCTATCGAATTTATGGTATATGCAAGCAACATTAATTGGTATACTAGTATCTATTATAACAAACTTTTTCTTGAATAAGGTATGGACTTTCCAAGATCTAAACTTTTCTCTAACTCACACTTCTAAGCAATTTTCATTGTTCTTAGTCATTAGTTCATTTGGGGCGGCAATTCAGTTGGGATTTGTTTATGTACTAGTCGAAAATGGGTTGCAATATGCACTGTCCTTGCTATGTGCTGTTGCTATAGCATCAGCTAGTAACTTTCTGCTAAACAAGAAATTGACTTTCAAGGATAAATTGTGGGGGTAAGTCGTCACACTTTGAAACTAGCGCCGAAGAGCTGCTGTGTGCCGTTGCTAATGCATCAGGGAGGAACTTTACCCTAAACGAAATAAACCTTCAAGGATAGATTATTGGGGTTAGATCCCGAGACGTCAATGTTCATCTAGAGTGTGAGTCTATTTACAGTTAGAATAATTATACCTCAATCGTGAGATATCTGTCTAACGGGCATCTAGAGTGTATTTGCCTTGTATGGAATACAAGGAGAGATCATAGGAGGCTTGGACCACCACAATGAAATTAGATACGAAATACCAATTAGTCAAGGCCTAGTGGCAGCTCAGCCACAATACGGGGAACGATATTATTTACTACAACTGGAACAGATCCAACAGGAATTTCAATACCCCTATTGGAT
>JALZOS010000189.1 GCA_030913755.1 Thermoproteota archaeon
AGAGTAATGAAATTGGAATAAACAACAACATCCCTAGGTCGCAACCTATAGATCCCTTTGCGCCCCTATCTCCATTCCCTTGAGCTGGCTCATTGTTGTCAACATCGGGTTAAAATATCAAATACCACTGGCTCGTTGGTAGGTAATAGTAAGTAGTCCGGACAAACACTCTTTGGGCCTGTACCTGCATAATAATGGTAAAGATTTATCGAACCATGACCGGAAAAGTATTGTACAAGTTCCTTTAACCACTTTTACCTGCAAGGCTCAGATCCTCAGGCGAATAGAAGGATGGTTACTGTGGTCCCCTATTAAGGCATATTCATAAGCTGATACTATAATTAAATACGGTGCTCTAAACACTAGTATGATCTAAAACCCTCTCCAAGTATTTCAGCTGAGATCTTGAGCTCTAGTACTTCATTCGCCCCTTCGTATATGGTAGTTGCTCGTGTATCCAAAAAATGTCTTGCGACCCTTGCGGTTTTTTGATAGGCGTAGGACCCAAATATCTGAACAGATCTATTGGCCGCATCAAAAGCAGCATTAGAGGCATAAAATTTGGCTATCGTTGCAAATCTATCTGCTTCGGATCTAAGCATTGAATAATCTAGATTTTTGCGGTTTAATTTGGACTGCCAATCCATATCCTCAATCTTCACTTTTTCAACGTAGTCATGTAGTTTTTGTCTAGCAGAAGCAGCTCTATATGTGAGCCATCTGGAACTTTCTACAGCCACCGCTATTTTCGAAATATGATGTTGAATTAGTTGCTTCTTTCCCAAAAGCGAGCCATGTTGCTTTCTTCCTTTGCTATGTCTTACGGTCTCGGCTAAACAATCGCTCATAACACCAATTGATCCGGCCGCAACGCTTAGTCTTCCGTCAATCAACGCACTATAAGCAACATTTAATCCCCATCCAGGCATAGCCAACAGATTTTCTTTTGGGATCTTGCACCCATGAAAAGAGATCTCGGCATTTTTGACTGTAAGTAGTCCCAATTTATGCTTCATTTCAACAGTGTAGATGCCCGGTGAATTCATATCAACTATAAAAGCGGAGATTTTTCCAGTTACTTTATCGCGGGCATACGTTGTAATAATATTTGCAATTGTTCCATTCCCTATCCAATGCTTCTTACCAGACAGAACATAATGATCCCCTTTATCTTCATAATTACTAACCATCGATGAAGGATCACTTCCTGCTTCCGGTTCCGTAAGTGCGAAACCCATGACGCTCTGGCCATCAGTAGTTTTAGATAGGTGGCTTTTCTTCTGTTCCTCATTTGCCCATGATTGCAGAACCATTTGTCCTATTGACGTATGTGCTGAAAAGAAAGTTCGCATCGAACTGCTCTCCTCACCGATCCTTTCTAACGCAAGTACATATGTAAGAATATCATATCCCAGTCCTCCGTATTTTGTGGAGATTGGACAGCCGAGCATTCCAATCTTGCCAAATTCAGGAACCAATTTATCATTGATTTTCTCTTCGAGATAAGCTCCTCCCTCAGATTCTCTTACGTTCCTACATGCGTTATTAACTTTAGAAATAAATTCATCTTGCTCAGTTGATGTGTCAAAGTTCATCTGTGAAAAGTTACAGTAATGTGACACGTAGAACATTAATCGACTTGCTATAAAAGCATAATTATTAAATGCAATACAATATCTTAAGCGATCAATTTGGTATATTTGCTTCCCTCATTGACTTAATTTTTCTGACATCATTGGTTTGTATGTCAATGTAAACATAGAATTAAGTATACGACCCTCATAGTGAGTCGTCTTAAGGAAAAGTACAAGTCATGTGTTACTATGGTTAGCAACCGTAAATTTTTCTGCCATAAGTGCATTCTATCGCATATGTTTAAAGTCTATCATGGATATCCAAAGAAGAAACGAATACAAATACAACGTTTACCCCTTAATGAGAAGTGGATAACAAATACAAGAACGGAGTAAACCGGTCGGCTGCTATTAAAATCATACTCGTAGAACAAATTTCCCAGTTAGAGGATACATATCGTTATTGAGCGATGTATAGTGTATTATTCTTCGTCAAACTTCTCATAGCATTCATATATTTCATAGTCTGCCAAGTTATCTCCCAAGTGTTCTGCCTTTGTTATGCACTTTTGCATGCTATGAGTAGCGTTTTCGAAAATTGGTGTATTCTTGAAATCTTTCCAATTTATATTATCGTCATCAAACTTATTATTGTCAATAGCACGGTACAGGTGTTCAACGTCCTTGTATTTCTTTAGATCACTTTCATTGTCTCCAAACGCGTTACTTACTAATTGCTTCCAATTAGCTATTCCGATAGCTGTTAACAATCCTATCGCTAGAACCAATGTTGACGCCATTCGATTTTGCATGAAGAAAATTCTAGAAGCAGTTTATAATAGATTACTCATCATCATTTTGTACATCATATTGAATATTTCGCAATTATCACGCGT
>JALZOS010000192.1 GCA_030913755.1 Thermoproteota archaeon
AAGTTCATGAAGATCAGAACCGGGAATACATTTTTGGATTCATTTATCTTCCATTATTTTCGTTCCCCTGTCGGGATCCTCCAAATAAGATCTGATGAAGTCAAATCCAAGATACTATGTGAGATATCTAATAAAGAAGTTGATTTTCATCTCCTAGCGATCCACAAACCATAAAATCACGTAGTAAGGACACCGAGTGCGTCGGTAGCAAAATGAAAACGAGCCTCTTATAGTGGTCATAATGGTTCTCGGACGCATCGCATCATATTAAATACCAGATGTAGTGACCATAGTCTATAGTTGTTCTCAAAAATATTAGTCCCAGTAGACGGCTCAGATATTTCATACAGAGCATTGGATACTGCTCTGTTCCTTTCAGAAAGGCTGGGGTCAAAGATCACAGCAATCCATGTCATGGAGCAGGTGCCAACTGTGTACATTCAATCACAAAAACTCTTAGATGAATTATTGGAGGCCCATAAGAATGAAAGTCAAAAGATCCTCGATAAATGTTCATCGATTGCTACCCAAAAAGGAATAGTCATAAACACGACTCTGTTTGAAGGCAATCCTGCTTCGACAATTCTTGAATTCAGTCAAAGGGAAAAATACGAAGTCATAATCATAGGAAGTCGCGGAATGGGGCACTTCAAGGAATTAGTATTGGGAAGTGTATCAAGCAAGATTCTTCATCATTCATTATGTCCAGTTTTACTAATAAGATGATTCTTATTGGATCCTATAACGAAAAAACTCCCTTACTCCTATTAGTAACCGACATACCTATAATTAGAATAAAATCTGCCAGTACATACAATATATAGGTGACACTAATGATCAACTTGGATAGGTGAACCTGCAGAATGGAGATAACCGCCATGCTCTATTCCATAATTGATCATATTGGCAAACAAAAAATTCGGAGCGACCTTACCTCTGATATTAAATTATCGCGATATTACATTGAGATGATAATAGATAAATGCGAAGAGCGTATCGAAGCTGCGGATGGAGACTTTAGGCTCGCTTTGTGAAGGCTTGCTGCATTTTATGTTAACGGTCTGCACTTTACCTTCTACGAGAAAAGTTCAAATCAATAATACCGTTTTGGATATAGTAATCCCTAATCTCCATACGTTGAAGACTTCTCCTAACAAATCTCTCCTTATACAAATAGTGAAAAAGACCAACGATATGAATCAAGAGAAGATTAATAATGTTGCAAAATTTCAACCAGAGGACAAGAATTTATGGGTAATATCAAAGAGTCCACTTTCCATCGGGTACATTAACTATATAGTTTGCCCAGAGGAAAAAGTAATACCATCATCGGAGAGACGGAACTACCAAGACATCATAGTAGATATTCAAAAATTTTTGGAAGAGACCGGTGACAAGAGCCTCAGGCTCTTTCAATAGTACCGATCCTTATCTCATTTGCCTTCATGTAATAATCTGAAGTCTCTACAATTAGTTCTGCTCAATTTAGATGTGATTAAGGAAATAAGAGCCTGTTCATAGGAATAAATGTCATAAATCTTACTACTTGACTCGTCTACATAATTCATCACAGGTTAAGTAGAGCCGGGTCAAAGTTTATACTCGAAACATCCGCTGCTTGATAGCCATTATTTTTCAAGAAAATAAATTCGTAAATTCAATTTGTTATTCGTACGGATTATATAACGTTACCCGTCAAACCGTACTTTAGAAATTTCAAATATGTTTGTGTACAAAGCAATTTTAGGAGTTGATGTATGCAAGAAAATCATGTTTTTTGCTAGCATTGTAAGCATATAACTGTCAATTTATGCATATTTACAAGGACTGAAATATGCTTTTATTTAGAGAGAATCTATGATCAGAAAATCATCTATCGCAATAATTAGTACTACATTAATTATTATAGGACTCATTACAGGACCCTCTATTTCAAATCATGCATATTCACAAGGCACGGAAAAGAAAGTTCTTAGACTTGGATTCTTTCCAAACATTAATCATGCCCAAGCAGTAATTGGGGTAGGAAATGGAGACTTTCAAAAGTCCTTGGGGGACAACATAGAGATCAAACGATTCATCTTCAATGCAGGGCCCTCGGCTATCGAAGCCTTGTTTGCAAAACAAATTGATGCCACCTATGTGGGTCCAAATCCCGCAATAAACGGCTATATTGTATCAGGTGGAAATGACGTGAGGATAGTGGCAGGTGCATCAAGTGGAGGAGCTGTATTCGTTGTCAGGAATGATTCAGGGATTCAATCACCTAAGGATTTTGCAGGCAAGAAGTTTGCCTCACCTCAGCTGGGGAATACGCAGGATGTAGCGCTCAGAAAGTATCTTTTGGATAACGGATACCAAACAAAAGAACATGGAGGAAATGTGGAAGTTGTTCCTGCCAAAAACGCAGATGTTTTGACACTCCTACTAAAGAAACAAGTTGATGGAGCATGGGTGCCAGAACCTTGGGGAGAACGTTTCATCAAAGAAGCTAATTCACGACTGTTCCTAGATGAGAGAGACTTGTGGCCAGATGGTAAGTTCGTAACTGCGAACATAGTTGTAAGAACTGATTACCTCCAAAATAATCCTGATGTCATAAAGAAACTTTTGGCTAGTCATGTCGACGAAACACAACGGATCAATACTCATCAAGACGAAGCAATAAAGCAATTTAATACCGAGTTGAAAAAACTTACTGGACAGATAATTCCAGAGGATGTCCTAAGACAATCTTTACCAAGATTGGAATTAACATGGGATCCTATAAAGTCATCATTGATAAAGTCTGCAAATGATGCATTTGATATTGGATTCCTTGGTAAAACGCGACCAGACTTATCTGGGATCTATGATTTGAAGCTTCTAAATGAAGTTCTTAAAGATAAAGGATTACGAATAATAGAGGAGACTATTGGATCTGGTAACGCTACAACAGCAACAGCGAATGCTACAAACATAACAAAATAAAAGATGATAGTGCCAAATGACATTTACATGTGTATCTGAAAAATCATATCCCCATCCCGAAGTCCCGGTGGACACACAGTGGGTACAAGACCCTTTAAATGATAAATGAGTTGGAATTGAAGAATTGCACAAGTCGATGATGATCAATGCGTACACATTTCTACTAATATAGGGATTGTCCGATAGGTAAAATAATGATCTATGATTGTTCGCATTCTAAAATCAATGAGGTTCCTAGATTTGATTAGTTCAAAGCCATTCTGATTGAACTGGATAGTATACCTTTCTCCTCGTATCATCCAAGCTATTCCTCTCAATTATGAATCCTTGGTCTCTCAAGTCTTCAATTGCACTCTGAATTGTTCTTCTAGGTAGATGAGTTATATTAATTAAATCGCTCTGTTCAATAGGATATTTTGTATTTATTAAATAATAAATGAACTTCGAAGCAGGACCTCCTTCAATTTCCTTCTGCATGAACGACATACCAAATGAGGATTTAGAAAGAAATCCTCGCCTCTGAGATTCTATTGACGCAACATGGTCCATAGCAATTTCAGCAAGATTTACACGTTGACCAAATTCGGCTACCAGAGCAGATTGCTGGGATTCAAGGGGAGCTTCAAAAATGAAAGTGTTTGGAGGATATTTTGCAGTAAGCGCAGCGAGATAGTTCCATCTAATCGCACCATTTTCATTATATATTCCTACATTGATACCTTCATTGGCTTCAAGAATTACCTTCTTGGCACCGACACTTAGTGCTTCCTCAACCTTTGACAGTGCATTGTCAATCCGGAGCTGATGGCGAGGATCCTTCTTTCCTATTTTCCAGTTAAATTTTAAATTTGCAGCAAGAACTGATTCAGCTATTCTCTTCTTTTTATCCTTATCTAAATCAACATTATTTTCACCTATTTCTATTATATCAAACCCAACTCTAGCAGACTCCTTGAGGAACTTGTCAAAAGAATCTTCTGATATCGCAAATTCTGTAAGCGTACTTCCAGTTGATACCATAATATCAAAATCATGATAAAATTGTATTTTTTTCTGAAGAAAAGAATCCGGAATTAATAATGGAAATGCGCTGTAAATCTTAACCACGTCTATCATAGGTGCTAAGATCTCGAAGTTTTCTCTGTCAAACGCTCGAAGTTTATCAATAGTATAAGATAATCCTTCTTCGCGAGGCTTCTTGGCGTCTACTCTGTCTTTGACAAGCTCATCTAACAATTGGGTCACTATTTGAGTAAAATTTGCATATATGGAACTTAGGATATATGCAAAGCATGAATATAGCGTGATCTACAGAGTGTTTTCCTGCATATTGTGTTATTCTTTGCATATTTGCTGACATTATTCACTATTTCTTATAGTTTAAGTTATCTGTAATCCACAGGTATAAATTCAAAATTATATGTACGATCATTAATCCCTATGATCTGTTTCTTATTTTGGCGGAAGTAATTATTTTGAGTATGCATATTGTCTCACATACACGAGTAGAGAAATAAAGAATTTGTGTTTAATTTAAGTTCAATTTTAAAATGATTGTCAATAACTTTGCCTAATTGGTCTTGGGTTGCATTCTCATTTGAACTAGAAGCAGAAATGGAATATCCCCCGGATCACCCATAAGGCGGTGTCACTATATCACATAAATCGTAAAAACTACTCTATGCTAGTTATATACATTGATCACTATCAAGCAAGACTTGGATTCCATAACTTCAATATTGTACGAGGCTTTCGAAATAGAGCCATTTAAGAGAGACTATAATTCTGTATTTGGACATATTGCTAATATTCTACATCGTTATAGTATAACTGAAAACCCAAGAAATTTACGCTTTAGATTTATCTTATGTATGCAAGAGTTCTTTGATTGTATTCCTGAAAGTCAATGGAGTCTAAAAGATCCTAAATTCCTTAAGCAATCTGAAGAATTTGCAATTGCAAAATTTAAAGAGTGGATATTAGAGCAGATCACTTAGTTTAACCCTCATTTTCTGGATCTACTTTCAGTTTCAATTCTGTGCCTCATTCAACCGAATCCGGACCTATGATTTTCATGGTTTTAATGGTCACAACAAATCACTTGAAATAACATTTAAAACAACAAACATAAGCCGGCGGAAAAATTCTACCTGCAAAATTTATGAGAGAACAACTGTTAACCGAAGGAGTATGACTGATCATCGTCTCATTCACGATATTCAAATGTTCGACTAAATACCTAACTAAGCTTGTCACTCATAAGCATATACTCCACACTAGTGCAACTCATCTTCATCATTGATGCGGCGATTCGGATAAAGAGTAACATAGTGATAGAAGAATTAATTGTCAGATGAGATATCACTAACTGCTAACAAAGAAAGCTATGTCATAGGAGAGTTCGTGATGATTTCTGGGAAAGTTGAAAAGCCGCAATTAGATTCAGTTTGCAGTTGCAGCCAGGTATGGGCGCATTGATAGTTGCATCAGTCAGAAAGGTAGATTGGCAGCGTGCGTGTAAGATCGGAGTAAAGTTAATTTCTTTTTGACTCATTGGTGTAACATGATGAAATATCATTATTCATATTCTTCAATATATTTTGAGTTTCATTTGAGAGTAATAGTAAAGCATCACAACCTACATTCAACCGTTCTTTTGCTCGTGCTGTACCCGTTTCATTGGATATTTTTTCTCCTCTCTGATTGTCTGAATTCGTAGCGTTGGAAATTTTCTTGTTGCATTGAATTTGCAAAGTATTGATTTCTAATACAGTCAAATATGTGTCTGTCTGAAGAGCAGAACATGGATCTGAAGAGTTTCCTATAGGGTTAGCTTGTGAAGTAGGAAGTGGCAACGATTGAGCCAGCAATTCACAATCTACTGGAAATACTGATGAGGTACTTGCTAATTTACAAAATTCTATTTTCACCGACGGATCTAAACGGTCAATAGTTTGCCTAAATTCTGGCAATAACTGAACAATCGCTTTCTTATAATCAGTGAATACTTGTGGATCTTTAAGTTCGATTTCCTTTTGCACTTTTTCAACAAATTTAGCAAATTCATACTGCGCCTCTGCTCGTGTTTCCCATTCTGAGAGGGCATGGGCTTGGGAAATAGAACTATGAATGCCTAATACAGTAACCATGAGTATAACTATGGAGCATGTTAGAATGTGTTTTGGTTCGGCCAATCACTTCTTTATTTTCAACTAAACATATTGTTAAAGTTTTTGATTATCGATGCGAATTGATGAATTTCTTCTCTGCATGAGCGAGAGATATAGCAATGATGTGCCGGTCAGGAGCTTATTCCTACTCATTGACAGTTGTTTTCCAGAGTAAGGAATCTAATTGATCTAAAGAAAGGGGATAAGATTCGACTCACCATTTGACTATAAAAATGGATTCTTAATCTACAAGGGAATATCATGGCTAATGATATCATAATAATCAAATTTTCATACAAGCATTAAATCACGATAACTGCTCGGAATGATAGACTAAGCCCACATATTTCTTTTCGTAACATGATAGTACCCAGTACGTGCTCAAGGATGAACTATTAGGAGGAGATAGAATAAGGATGAAGCGAGTATTTGCAAATGCTCTCGCTTGATATTGAGGGTAGACAATCAATTTGAAATGTCTAGTGAATTCGGATTATTTCATCCAGTCTCTATTTTCCAAATAATCTATCAATTTTATCATTTGCTCAATTCTGATCTTGCCACCAACTTGTTTGTGACAGCTTTCGTAATGTTGAATCAACATCACATTCTCCTCTTCAGATATAATACCATTCTCCTCAACCAAATCAAAGAATTTGTCTTCTTTTCCAGTATGATCTGCTATAAAAACAGCGTATGATTTGAGAAATCTTGCAACTGGTTCTTTGGAGTCTGTGCCTTTTTGCCATGAATCCAAATGTCGTCTTAACATTCTGGCAATCCTCCTTCCAAGTTCATGTTCGATAAGAAATTTGCGGATATCTTCAGCAAAATTATCTTTATCTTCTGTTTCTGGGAAATACACTTTTTCCTCTTTGCCATGATGAAAGCTGTCTACAAATTCTTCGATAGTTACAGAAATGATTTTGATATCCTCGAGCGGGATAGGTTCGTTAGCATAAAGTTTATCAGAACATCTCTGAACAATCGAACCTAGCCTCCTAACAATTATATGGTCTTCTTTTAAGTCTTGAGTTGCACTCATTTCTAATGCGCGTTTGTACCATTATAGTTTAGCATCAACCAATATTAATGGATATTCGATATCTTAACAACGCATAAAAATTTGAGATGAATGAATAATATTGCTTATTCATCATCCTTGAATTTCTAAAATCACTAGTGATATAGATCAGTACTTGTAATTTTGGTTTTGTCACCCAAACTATTACTTCTCTTGTCAGACTATTCTTTTATTAACTAAAATGACAACTTAATTTAGTTTGGTAATGTCTTTGGTTCTAACTTTATGAATTTCCTCTTGTAATTTCTGAATGGGCCTGTGTCATAAATTTAAAAATGAAGGCTCGTTAGTGACTATTAGATTTGAAAACATGGAGACAGATTTGTGATATATTACTGTCATCCATGGATACAATTAAAGCTATAAAATACGTTCTGTTTGTTAAACATCGCCCATTCCCCTTAGCACTTTGAGACTGGTGATAAACAAAATCTTGTTCACAGTACCAATCTGTGTCGATCAGTATGTGCCCATTTTCCTAAATTCTGTGCGATTGATCGAATGGAAAAATAGCACTAGTTCTTGCCATATTCATAATTCGACTAATTAGGCCCTTGGTAGACATGCATGATGACGACTGGGCATTGCACGCATCCTTTATGGCACCGGTATGCAGATGTGGGGATTCATTGTGGACTAACAATCCAAGAAGGACTTCTTTTACCACTGGTATTAAGCCGGCCCTTGCACCAAATGCTCCTTTGGAATTAATTAGCCAGAACATCTTCGTCGCATCGTAACCTTTGGGAAAAATTACCTGCTTCGCCTCCGATGCCTCTTTTGAATAATGATGTCCAGCTATTCTTATCCATCCTCTGGATATTATATTTACCATTTTAGCAAACTTTTCACATGATGAACAGGTATCATCATAAATTAATAAAGGTCGCGAAAACATTGATGATAGGTTCACCCGACTATTCATATTCCTATGGTCTAACTTATTATTATTTATTGCTTATATGATGGTTCCTAGTACAGATGGCATTATATTATAAACATACGTGATATCGTGCCAAGAAGTATGACTCCACCCAGAACAACCGGGATAAATCATCAAATGACTTAACTCGGAGGGTGAGTGGTACAACATAAGTCAGTAGTAAAGGACAGAGTTGATCTAGTATCTACTTCTCATTTGTTTATTAGCAACTTACGTCTATTCTCGAATTATGGGAAACCGGGATAAAAATGAGATAGTTGCATCCATTCTAGAGTCGGCCGCAAGTGCAAAAGATGAGTGTGGAATAAGGTTAATGAGGATAATGCATGATTCCTTTCTCTCGTATGCTATGGTAACTCACTATTTGAAACTACTCACCGAAAATGGTTCATTAGAATATGACACACCGACCAAGATGTATAAAATTACAGATAGAGGGTTACGATTTCTAGAATTGCATGAGAAGATGGAGACGTTACTGTCTTCCATTACAACTTGAAATTACATTTATTAATAGAATAATCAAGAACCTAAAAGGAATAAAATGAATTACTAAGTAGTATAACCTGCAGAATAATTCATTAATGTAAAGCTATTCTATTTAGTACGGGACTACGATAGGTCGGAGAAATATTACTATGTGAATTACGACTAGTATCGAGTTAAGTTATCTCTATCTGACGTTGGCTGAGAAATAATTAGTTCGTCATTTATCTGATTGTAGACCCCTAGTAACCTTATACCCCTTGGTGTTGTCTTGTAGATTTTTCCGCCTTCTTCATACTCTATTAATCCATTTTCCAATAGCATAGAAAGATATCCTTTCAAGTGTACGAATGATAGAAAAGCCTTGTACATTATTTTTGTCCTAGTCGCTCCACCGTTTGCCGCCTCTAGGATCAAGGCTACTATTTCTGATCTGCTTCTATATTTCATTCGTTGAATCATTCCATCCTATGTTAGAGAGTATTTATTGGTGACCATCATTTGTTAGCTAATCGGAATCTATTATTATCAATGAAAGTTCGTGCTAACAATTAAGGTAGTATAATCTACGTTTAATCGTTCTTTATGGAACATGAATAGATATTACTCAAGGCATGCTTCATGATATTTATTATTTTTTATTTTTATTCGCCCCATCAGGATCATCCATTTGTGGATTTTCTATCATTGTTGTCACATGCCATCATAGCCATCATCTAGTTACTAATATACGATATCATTAATAAGCTAATTTAATGTTATTATGTCAATCTAGGTATGAATATAGAATGTGAGCCCATAATTGATACTTTCTATACACTATTGGGAGATTAACATTCTTATCTGCAGCTTCAAACTCGAAGTCCTTCTCGTTAGTGGTTTAAAATGTTGATTACTTATTGAGGGAACCTATACTATATCCCTTGTATGTATCGAACTATTAGCTGAAATCCTTAATGCACAAGCTGTCCGATTTGGTAGTAGATTAATTTCATGACTTAGAACGAGACTTTAACATTGCCGTAACGGATTTATGCTTTTGATTTCAATGTGTTAAAAATTCAGGGACTAACTGTTCGAAATTATTAATTAATTTTGCAGTCCTTATTCTTTGAAATTTTGCCAAATTGTTCACCATATTTTGCATAAGTCCAGCAGCCTACAATGGGAATCAAAGGGGCTATGTAACAGTCAGTCTGCTTGCCAGTAAATCCCCATGCCTCACCTACCAAACAATTTTTAGAATCTCCAGAAGCAAATGACCTGTCCTTTTCATGCAATCTATTCTCAATCTATTAGACCAAATAGGACATATTTCTTGGAGTGTTAGTTCACGTTCCGAATCAAAGTTAGCCCGAATGTTATCGAAGTGCTCCATCCTTGGCTTGTGCATTTATACGTCTGCTTAACACTCACTATTACTTGAATTGAAGGACTTGTAAATCCAAATTTGGATGGCACCTTCCCTTGAAAATCAAGTCTAAATTAATAATTCATTTCATGATGTGCGGTAGTATGCTTTTATTATTAATATTGTCGCCAAATTTCAGCGATAAGAAGAAATTCAAGGATATACTTCAACTTAACAATGGATAAAGAAGAATCTCAATCACAAATAACTTACTTTAGATACAGGACGTTAGAAGATATGCTCAAGGTCATACTATTTTCAACTCAATCAGCACTAGGTTTGACACCAATGCTATATCACATAAAATACAATGATAGTGAGATTCTTTTTATTGAAACAGGAGCTTTGGGTGGAGCTCTAGTTCACTATATTCTGGAAAAAGAAAAACCTGATAAGAAGTTTATCGAGTTGAAGCAGTTGACTGGTGAATTTCAATTTGTGGACAAGATAGGCACTGATACTCATTCCATCTACATACCAATTTTGGAGTTGGAAGAATCGACGCTCGTATTTCCCTCTTAATTTATTTACTGTTTTCAATAGCACAACAAAACTGAATCTACCTCTTCTATCGAAAAATTTTTTCGATTTAATGGATATAATTGGCGTGATTGATTTATGCTATCATCATCCAATTACTTGACCGCCAAATACGTTCGAGAAAGTGTGTTGTCCTCACATGTCTAACGTTTATCATTCCTAAATATCGTTCTGATTCAGCTGCTATTTTATCACCTAATATACATATAGTTCCAACAGTATCTAAGGGATGCGACCAGATTAATTTCATATTGTAAGCTTGCCTGCTTGACTATAACTTAATATTTTTATACGTGCCAATGTGATTAAAGCGGTCAGCGTAATTTCTAGAGATTGACTCTATTTCAATCACATTACTAATGGACAAGTACGTATGATGAGAC
>JALZOS010000227.1 GCA_030913755.1 Thermoproteota archaeon
TAGGAAGATGGTCTGATACTTACGGAAGAAAAAAAGTTCTTCTATTAAGTAATGCGGGAACATCAATTGGCTGGATATTATTCCTTTTTGCATTATTTTTGCCTGCTGAAGCGGTCTTTAGTATTAACCTCCCTTTACTTGGAGCTTTTGTCATCATTCTTCCAATACTTGTGTTATTCCTTGCGCGGGCCATTGATGGAATTACTGGCGGCAATATTTCTGTTGCTAATGCCTATCTTTCGGATATATCATCAGATGAAACCAGGAGTAAGAACTTTGGGAAAATGGCAATATCTTCCAACCTTGGGTTTATTGTAGGTCCAGCACTAGCTGGAATTTTAGGTGGGACTATTTACGGACCAATACTACCGGTTCTGGCGGCGTTAATTCTGTCTTTAATTACATTAATTGTGTTAGGCTTCATGTTAAAAGAATCCAATCCCTCGTCTGCTGAAATATTAGTTCCTGAAGGAGAAACTATCAGAAAAGTCTTTGCACAGGAATGCAAAGAATGCTACGATACAGCCAACCCTAAAAAACCTGGGCTTCGAAGTGTTTTCAAACTGAAATATATTTCGTTATTACTTGTATTATATTTTCTGATATTTCTCGGATTTAATATATACTATGCTTCATTTCCTATTCATGCAGCTAATGATCTAAAGTGGTCAATAACACAGTTAGGAATATTCTATGCAGTACTAAGTGGAATCATGGTATTGGTTCAAGGACCAGTCTTACGTAAAGCATTAAAAAAGTTCTCAGAGGAAAAATTAGTTATAATTGGTAGCATAATTTTAGGTACAAATTTTATTTTGTTTGTATCAAATAATATTATCATGGTATCCGGGGCTGTCGTTTTATTCGCAGTTGGTAATGGTCTCATGTGGCCCTCTTTCATGTCCATACTATCAAAGCGTGCAGGAACAGTTCTTCAAGGATCCGTACAGGGTGTTGCGGGTAGTTTTGGAGGCCTAGCAAGTATCATTGGATTAACATTGGGAGGACTTTTATATGACTTGGTCGGAGGAGCTACTTTCCTAGTTAGCGCTGGAGTAATATTCGGAGTCTTTATCATGTCTTTTCGGTTACTGAAAATGAAAGAATTCTGATTTAATGAGAAAATAAGAAAGAAAATTTATAATGTTTTGAAAACAAATTTGATAATGGTCTTTGAACTTTAACTATTCCATACTCTGGGGAGGACAAGCACACAACGAATAACGTGGAGGAAAATAAATCAAAAGGAACAGTGATATTATTTTTACTTCTTGTCTGCTAAGACTTTCCTAATGCCTTTGTTTTAGAGCATTAACAAATTCTTCTGTAGACAATAATGCATGACCGTAATTCGGGAAATTAACTTCGACAGTAGCTTCTATTTCTTCCCAGGTTAATGTGGCGATGCAGTCTTGGATAAAGGTTGTGTGGTAGCCTAACCCCACTGCATACCTCGATGTTGTGTCAAGGCCTTCATACCTACGACAACGGGTCTTGTCGACTTTTTATTGTATTGCTGATTCCTGGTCTGAGAGGTGACCCACTGCCAAAACCTTCTACTGACCGCCGGAACCGACCATTATAAGATGAAGTCTTCCCATTCTCAAGGACCTGAAGAGCGCCTGTCAACTTGGTCGTTTCGATTATCAATGAATTGGTATTTGCTGTGATGCTATTCAATATTTCTTCTTAACAGATTTAATTAGTTTTCAAGCGGTAGTTGGAACATCAATATGAGATATTCAGTAATGGAATTGAAAGAGTCGATTCTGTAGTCGAGAGATCACTGACGTATGAAACCCTTCTTATCCATATAGCTCTCGCGTACCCATTTTTCCAATTCTCTGTCAGATAATTCTGTCCTAGCTTTTAGGACAGATTCTGCGTCTTTTCCTACCGCATATCTTACGTTTGGGCTAGACGAATTCGCTGCATTTAGAATTACTTGTGCTACTTCCATTGGGTCAGATGAGTGTGCAATCATTGGTTCGAACGCCTCAAAAAGTTTCTGTACCGTCTTGGCATATGGAGATTTGTTTGGATCGTAATTCTTGGCTGTCTTAATATTGTCCATGAAATTGCTTCTGATAAATCCAGGTTCTATCAAAATGACATCTATATTAAATTCAGCAAGTTCCTGTCTTAGTGATTCTGTAAATCCCTCTAAGGCAAACTTGCTTGCATGATACACAGTGTTGAAAGGTATTAATCCTATTCTTCCGCCAATCGAACTAAGATTAATAATGGTACCGCTGCCCTGTTTCCTCATAGTTGGTATCACGGTCTTCGTGGCCCTTACTACACCAAAGAAATTAGTTTCAAACTGCCCCTTTATCTCTTCAATGGTCAACTCTTCAAGAGAACCAAACAAATCAAATCCCGCATTGTTGACTAGAACGTCTATCCTACCGTTCTCTTTAACAATAATGTCAATGGCATTACTTACTGACCTGTCATCATTTACATCTAATTGAATCACCTTCAATGGGATGTTTTCCTTAGCAGCTATTTTCAGCAGTTCATCACTCTTCTTCAAATTTCTCATAGAAGCATAAGTTGCAAATTGGTTCCTTGCCAACAAAAGAGATGTTTCATATCCTATACCGCTTGAACTTCCTGTCACAACTGCTACTCTAGACATGTATAGTTTCCTCCAGCACATACTATATTAATTATCATCTCATCTAGCCTTATCATGGATCTGTTATTGCACTCAGCATTTCGTAAAGAGGACAATTTTCTTACTGTAGTAGAAAGCCTGATTGGCAATCCTACTTTACCTCCTTCAGGAACGTCGTAAATTAACAATCTCATGTATAAGAACCCGTATAATGGATGGGCCGGAAGGTTTGTGAACTGTTATTGACACAATTATCGGGCCCAAGGGTTTCCACGACGCTATCGGTGTTAAAAGAGGATGTTAGTCTTTGCATTCTGGGTCAAGTGGCTTCTCGTCCTGCAGCTATCTGTAATATTTTGTTCCTGTTGTCTTCCAAATAACTGGCCTCCGGCATTTTTGTTAATTTTAACTTGTCCCGATCAATGAACATATGGAATATTGCAGAATGAGAGCTAGATAATCACACGATGGATTTGTACTTTTTCGAATTTCTAGTCAGAATGCATACGCATATAGAATCTTCTAGCAAATAACGATTTATTTTTTGGTCAAAATGCAGCTAATGAGAAATATTATTACAAATAATATACTTTTGTATTCAATACATACTTAATATTTCACCAAAAGGTCTGAAACATTTGTAAAAATGCGTGAGATATATATTATAAACAGGTTCTAGAAGTTTTTTCATGCATATTGAGAGGGTATTTAGTTTAGTTCTAACCATTGGTATCGCGTCAACCCTAGGAACCGCCAGCTACAACTACAATAACTTAGCAATGGGTGAAGAAGAATTTAAGGAATGGAAATCCACAGACCATGGCGACAGCAATCCAACAGCAAAAAATTGTGAGAAGCATAATACATTGCGTGATTACGCTAAGGCTGTTGACCATATGAACTGTGATGATGACGACATAGACTGGAGTGAATTTAAATCCTCGTCTGTTTACATTAATGCAAATGATGAACAACAGGACTGTCTGAGGGCTGCAACTGATTTGGGTGGTTCACTGACCGATTACGAGGTCATGGATTGCTATATTGAGCCTGAAGAGATGTTGGAAAAAACAGGTAATGATTAGTTCCTAAGTTAGGAAACTCATAAGTAACTTTATGTGTATGGTTAGTAGGACAGTTTATTCATACCCGAGGTAATGGTAGATAGATACGAAATTAACGTTTCGAAAATAATGAGACAAATGTTAGACATAATTTGGAATTCGGTTGGTGTTGGTAGTTCTATCTATTACGATGAGTCTGGAAACCGTGTAGACTCCAATAAACGAACATTTTATTTTTAAGATGAATTCATTCCTTATCATTATGGTCCTTTTTCAGAGAGCTTTGCAGCTGCCATAGATAAACTTGTTAGTTTGGGATATGTCCATATTAATAGCAGGCTGGCTCTAACATCCACCTCCTCCGCCACAGCCTCCTCCACCAGAGCACGCAGCAGCTCCTGCACCACAACCGCCTCGCCCTGTTTTCCCTTTACTGGTGTTGAGTATAGATGGTCTTACTTCGGCTATCAGGAAGAAAGTTGTAATAAATAAGGGTGCAACTAATGCTATTAGGAAATCCCTTTGGCAACTCATCAAAAAGATGAAAGAGATTATTAGCACAGTATCGCCGATCAATAGTGATCCTTGTCGCATAAGTATTTTTATTGATCAGTCACTAGCTTTTCGATGGAAAAAAATTGACAGACCAATTATGCACACTCCATATAGGATTGTGCCCAAGACTGCCAATAGCATATCTTTGAAAAACTCTTGCACCAAAATAATAGGGCCTATAACAGCACAGATTGTATATATTGGCAAGATACATGCTTTCTCTTTGAGACGTTTTTTGTATTCCCGTTCTGAGATAGGCTTTTCTTGAATTTCCCATACGCTAGATAGACAACCGTAGTATCTTCCATAGTCTTGGTAGAAAAGATGGGCGCCATTAAATTGCGGAAAATTTTTGGTGACATCTCGAGATGCGCCACTCGCCGTTGTATCAGGCCTGTGATGGATATAGCCATTCATAATTTCTAGTGAGAATGCTTCGTATTCTTTAGTGAATAAGATGAATGTGTGCCAAACTTCATCTATTACTTCGCTTACCATTTCTATTCTTCGATTTGTATTTTCGTTAACTACCAGCAATCCGATGAATTTCTTGAATTCTAAAATACACTCGTCAATTTCTCTTGCAGACATTTGTGAAAATGGTCTTTTATTACGAAGTCTTTCAATAACTCCTTGGCAAATCTTATAATCTTCGAGTTTGCAAAGACGTTGAACAACTGGACTAGGGAGCTCAACTAATCTTTCCTTCAGCAGAAACTTTGGTGTTTTACATAGCTCGGACAAAAGTTCCTTTTTCGTAGCAGTGATTCCCTTTTCGTTATTGGGGTCTATCACAAGTAATATAGCAAAAAGTAATATTTAAGGTTCTGCATGTTCGAAACAAATCCGAACAGATTGCTTTTGTAACTAATCCCAAGTGATATTTTGGCGTAAAGCTTCTAAATTCTTGTTCACCTACCTAAGGAATGAATTCCAGGAACTCCTCGAGATCCTACTAGAATTGAGCCCTACGCAATTGAATCTAGTGATGCTTTTGAATTCGCGCAGTTAGGCATACATTTGTCGTTAACCGGAAGGGATTAGGGACAAATTTGTCCTCAAAAAAAGGATTCGCCTAAGATGTTAATCCTAAGTCTCTTGCTTTATCAAAGCATTTTTTCGAATCATTCTTTCCAAATTTATAACATCGGAAGGCAGAAACTATCTTCAAATCCACACCGCCGAGTTCATGAGTTCATTCGACGACTACCTATTGCTATTTGCCAACCCGTGATTTCTGTCCAGATAATCGGCTATCTCGTCGAATGTCGCACCAGAATCATTCAGCTCTATCAATAATTCTTTACTGATACCGGCCTGTCTCAATGCAACTAATGCAGCATATAATCTTCTTTCTGCGTTATTGATGCATTTGCCATCCCAACCATAATATGACATGATGACACCCATAACACATCTTCCACCAAGTCCGTCGGTATACTGCTTTCTAATCTGTGTAAACTGTTTTCCATATGTCCGTAGTATTTGAGAAATAGATGATTCTTGGGTCGACTGTTGACTCATGGTACTAATATTGGGCCCATGGGTATGTCGCTCTATGTTCTGTGTTAACTGCTCTTTATATGTACGTAGAATTTGAGAAGCAGATGATTCTTGCTTTAATAGTTGTTGCTGAGCCATAGCTTGCTAATAACATTATCACAAACAAGCTATTTAGAAGCTGCGGCTACTGCGTTTCTTTGGAAATGGTGATTGGATTAACATTGGGAGGACTTTTATATGACTTGGTCGGAGGAGCTACTTTCCTAGTTAGCGCTGGAATAATATTCATAGTTTTCACTATGTCTTTCCGGTTATTGAAAATGAAAACTTCTGATTAAGATTATTTGAAATAAATTTGGTTCAACTAATTACGCACGATTGGGATCCTAAATACCATTAAAAAATAGAAGGAAAAGACAGTAATCATCCTTGGCTCATAAGAGCCTGAACAGCGTTAGATGCAACGGCTGTCAATCCAATCGCACCTGTTAATGTCCTAGGATTGCCAAGTTTATCCTTCAAGTAATTGTAGATACACACTGCAGCCATATAACTCTTGACCGGTCAAGCTAAGTAGCATACTGCTGATTACAAACGCCTCCTCTACCTTCTCGCCTATGTATTCACATATGTACACCGTTACTCTATTGAATCTTGTCTTATAGTTATAAAATCAAAGAACTTTTCAACCTTGTAACGTATTTTCCTTAGTTTCAGGCGAATTCATAGCAACCACGAAAAGGGAGTATGGGTCAGCTTCAGTGGTTTGCCCAAGCTCTTGTTCAATCCCTTGGAT
>JALZOS010000276.1 GCA_030913755.1 Thermoproteota archaeon
GTATGTACGTCTGCATTGTTAGTCCAACCATTCCTCTGCCAGTAGCCCTCGTAAACGCTATCTACAAGCTCTATTTCAGTTATCCATTTTGGATTCATCATTCCGTACAATCCAGGTACGATGGCTCTTGCAGGAAAACCGTGAGCAGAGGTTAAAGGAGCTAAATTCATATCATAAGCCAATATGGTCCCATCCATAAATCCGTTTTCCAAAGGTATTCCTACATCATAACCATCAGAACATCTGAATACTATGTATTTTGCTCCCGGCATGACTTTAGCCCTATCAAGCAGGTCCTTAAGACGTATGCCTCTCCATAGTGCGGTACCTATCAGATCACCTCCTATTTTGTTGCTTACGCACTCTAGAGTAGCATATTGCTCTACGAAAGGCATTGCCTTTATTTCATTATAAGTAACCGTTAATGGATTACTGACTAGACCTTTTACCGTAAGATTCCAAGTTTTTTCATCAACCACAGGTACAATAGGATTGATATCAATTCTATAGAATAGATAAGTCGGAGTTAGTTCAGAAGCAAGGAGTGTTGCTAGCATGGAATCTTCGAAACCAATTGGTTTTGAAAGTGATTGTGGTATTAACTGTGATGACGAAATAGAAGTTTCTTGTTGTTCTTGTCCTTGTCCTGAAAACAAACGATTTAATCCAAAAAATAAAATTGGAAATGCAATTGCCGAAACAACAATTAAGCGAAGGAACTCCCTTCTGCTGGAGTTCATCCCCGAGGTATCGGATGTTGTCTCGGGAGGTTTTTTCAAAATTCGTCTTGTACCTCTAAAGAAGGACGAAAAAATAAATCCAAAGATTATTTGAGGCAAAACGAGGGAAATTGCCAGAACAGAAATGGAAACTGTTCCACCGCTAGTTCGAAGTTGGATTGTAGCTAGTAGCGAAATGGATATGATGAGTAAGATAACGTATACTACTAAGGTGGACTGGAGTGCTTTTCCAATATAGCCCTTCCATGGAAATTTGCTGTGAATCTTGTCAACAAGGATTGCGAAGAGACCATATAATACGAAATTAATTACGATAGCGGCTACAAAAGCAGAATATTTAGCAAGAGGCCCAAAATTCTCTACTGCTTGTGATTCAAATTCTCCTGGTGTAAGTGAGAATAATGTTTGAGATGCAAGTTCAGGAATGAATGGTCCTCCAGCTAGTGATCTTATGAGGAGTGAAATTCCAATGGCTAGAGCCCCAGCGACTATTCCAGCTACAAAAGATTTGATATATGCGTGCCCTATTCCCGCTGTCACGTCTGTACCTTTTAGGTAAATGATTTAAGTCTTATTCCAGATTTAATCTACCATAGTGCTAGCAAAACTCGTGCTCTTTGCATTCCTTTGACTCAACTCATCATTGTGGATCTGTTATCAGATTTCAGCATCTCAGAAGAGGAGGTCATATTGTTACGTTTCATAATCAACATCATACTCTCCAATTCTCGTTCATGCAACTTTATTGCTTGATCTGTCATGTTCAGTTGCATGGCGGCTCCTTTGGTATCCCCATTCTTCAGATCCATTAGAGCTTCCATCAAATGCATTTTTGCGTTCTCAAGGGATGATCCAAAGGTCATATTACCTCCTGGCATCATCATGTTTTTTACCTCAACTACATTGCTATCCATACTAATCTGATTACTTACTATAACGGGCACAGCAAATACCATGTGAGGAGCATTGAGCAATACTGAGGCTATCATAAATCCAATGGGAAATGATTTAAGATCCGTGCTGTTTTGCACCAGTAACAGTTGGGAATTATCTTATATAAAGGCTATAACTTTTACATATGTATTATTTCCAGAACTGAGTAAACAATGCTCAAATTTGACACTCAGGAACAAAGTGGACTTGGGAATAAAATAAAGCATGCTAAAATCATAACCAGATCCTTTCGTAGTGCCCGTGAGCTGTATTAGTTGTTCGAGCAGCGACGATTAACGATTTGTCAACTTGTAGAAAAGTAATACTCTGCTTGTGGCCGTAATTAGCTGGGCCATGCAACATATTTCTAAATGGTAATACTTGATGATATCAATTACCATCTAATAGAAATGTACTGTTGGTAACCGATAATAAAAGTTGTGGATTATGCTAACCCACCTATTTGTCTCCAATTCCCTTCTTGACTTCTCCACTGAAATTACTAAGCACATCCGCTGCCCCACCGACTATCTTTTTGGCAACTTCCCCTGTTTGGTTCAACAGTGTTTCACCAGTATTCGTCACATTCTGTCCTAATTCTGTCGCGGTTTGATTTGTCGAGTTAACTGCATTACTTGCATTCTGTCCTAATTCTGTCGCGGTTTGATTTACCGATGCGCTGGCATTTCCGACGGCATTTGAAGCATTGGTAGTCGTATTTTGTGCATTAGCAGATGTTGTGTAGGTTACGAGAAACAGAAACATGAAAGCTACTGTTCCAGCATATAGTTCTTTTTTCATTATACCGTACATGCATACAATTGCTTTAAAGTGTTTGTATCAGGCATAGATTGGGACACGTGCCTCGAATGTCTAATATTCTCAGAAGGATCATTACAAATCTTATATATTCCTATAGATAGTATATATATTATGCAACAAGCGCTAAACGAACAGGCAAAAATCAATCAAAAACTTGTATTTAACTACGGACTTGTTTCGCAACTGAATGTTAAGGTTGTACAAGTATTGGAAAAAAACGAATGCGGATTTTACAACATAAGAGTGAAATTAACTGAAGATAACGAACTTGGGCATCAGGATGACGAAATAGTAGAAGGTAAGATGACAAAAGCAAGAGAAGTTACAGATTTCATGGTAATCTAAAGGATCGCGAAATTTCATTGTAGGCAATAATTTCAACTACCTACTTGTCATTTGGAATAACCTGAACAAACCCTACCTTGCAGAAAATACAGATGTTGAGTTAATTTTTACATATTTAGTTTATATTATGTTGTTAAATTATTTTCTTAATGGCACGATTAGTTAGAAAAGAAGATAGAGGCCCAATGGAAATTAAAGTAGGTAATGAAAGTAAATGGATTTGTATGTGCGGACTAAGCAATAATCAACCATTCTGCGATGGTTCGCATAAAAAGACGGCCGATGAAGAGGCAGGAAAAGTTTACAGATATAATCCTGACGGAACACGAACTGACGTTCAATAAAGGGTTTAAAAAGCAAGGCAAGTGTGGACTGAAGTAGACTTACTACTTTGCTACATGGAACTTGCATTTGTTAACGCTAAGTGAAGAAGAATAAATATTGCAATCTTATGTAATCTTAAATGAACCGGATGTTGCCCCCTGTCTAGAGACTATTCTGTAAAATGAACTGCATTAATTGTTTTGATCCACCATCCTCAAACTATCATTTTCTCTATACAACTAGATTAGTTTCATTTATTAACAGTAGCAAACTAAAACTGTCTTAATCCACTATATGCAAATGATCATATGATTGTCGTCGACTTTAGTTACAGCAATCCTTATATCAGAAACTTCGCTAAATGACAAAGAGGAAAAATTGGCTACCAAAAATTCACTCGATTGGAAACTTCAAGGTGATTATTTTGAGGGCTGTAACTGTGACTCAATCTGTCCATGCATTTTTTTGTTAGACCCTGACAAAGGCTATTGTAATGCAACGGTTGCATGGCATATAGAGAAAGGCCACCATAACCAGACACAACTTGATGGGCTCAATGCAGTAGCCGTTTTCGTTGCACCTGGCAACATGTTTACCGGACCAAAGATGAAGGTTGCTTTCTACATGGATCAACGTGCAAATCAAGAACAAGCCGACGCTTTATCAAAGATATTCTCGGGTCAATCAGGGGGGTTCTTTGCTGCAGCGGCTAATTTTATCGGAGAAAACATCGGCATAAAATCAGCTCCAATAGAATTTGGTATAGAAGGTAAACGTCGCTGGCTAAGTATTCCAGAATACTTGGAATTAGAAATAGAAGGCATTAAGGGTAGCGATACCAGTCAAGATAGTTTAGTAACTAACCCTGCATTTACAATAGCACCGGGCTTTGATCCAGTAATAGCCCGATCAGCCAAACATCATTACAGAGATCACGGATTTGAATGGGACAGTTCTGGCAGAAATGGTTTTTATTCACAGTTCAAGTACGGGCCATAATTATTCCAAATTTTTCTTTTCCATCTTCGTATTTCACTCCCACGTTCATTCTATTCCAAGTGTGGCCTGATATTAAGTTAGAATGGTTATTAGTTTCTATTACTTATCATATTATATCCAGTCCCAATGAATTCAGCCTTTGTCTTGATTGAGTGTAAGGATGCATTCGTACAAAGTGTTATTTCGGATTTAGCGAAGATTGGACCTGAAAAGGTGTATCAAATTACAGGTTCACAGTATGATATTATTTTGAAAATACACGAAAATAGCAAAGAGGACTTGAAAGGAAAAGTAGCACAAATAATGCAGTTACCACATATTGTAAATACTCTCACACTTATAGTATTATCCTAGATCATTATTACTGATTATTTGCAGCCTGCATCCTGCGAACTAGTTGATACATATTGTTATGACATTGACATTCGCAAAGTTTTGTCGTTTTTGAACCATTGATAATTTCTATTATATCGCCTTCACACAAGGCGTGCTCCTGTTGAGTACACTTTTCGGATTTATCCACTATCTACAATATATTTTGCTGCAATTAAGGGTTATCAACGCTCTAACTTTCTGTTGACCAACGATCTCTTTGTTTTCTTGCTTGCGTTGCCAATCGTTCCAGATCCTGAAAAGTTTCTATCTTTATCTTTTAAATGATCTAACTTATTCTTCAGATACTCGTAACTTTCTAACTTGTGGCTTCAGATACTTTAGAGTCAATTAGATATTGCTATTTGGGGTAGCGGCATTCACCTTAATTATTTCCTTTTATAGTTGCTCACCAGCTCTTAGTTGGCTTAGTTTTATAGGATAATTATCTGAGTTGAGTTCTCTGATCTAACATTGTAATCAATAATCAAATATTAGCTTGGCTAGAAGGATCAATCTAGACGATTACAATAGTTGAAAGAGATCTCATAGGAGGATAGATGCCTCATAGATCTATGGAGACACCTGCGTCGCACAATACGTAGTATATCCTTCATTTACAAATTTTGTAATTTAGCTGCTAGATTAATATGAATTATAGTTAACCGTCTATCAAATAATATTATTTAGGTAGGGCAATGAGGCATTTTTTTGTGCTTAATGTATTAAACAAGAGTACTACCTCTCCCTCGAATCACCTCAAGCACGATCAAGATTCGGTTGAATTACTTGTTAAAGCATGAGACGGAATTCCAGCACAAGTAATTGGTAGACATACTAGGTGACTATAATATGAGCCTCTATATAGTACCCATATGCCAAGAGAAGATTAAATTTGATTCAGCCTAAATCACGATCATTATTTTGTTTACTATAGTGAATATCTATTGACATAGATATTTTTCAGATTTTTGTTAAAAAAAAGACATGAGCGATCATAGAGGCCATATAATTCTCACAATAGCTTTCTTACTACTAATTACTCTAGTTTTATTCAAATCAGAAACCCATACTCATTATATCTCAGCACTGGCAGTAACGCAGCTAACAAATAGTACTACAGCTAGTACGACATCTGATACCCCGCCGGTGATGCTATCATATGGAGGTCATACATATGAGATGCTTCCCTTTGTGGTTGTAGACGAAGATGGAGTTAAGAAACTAAACTTCCCACGGCTTGCAGATGAATACAAACCTGTAGTTCAAATCCCGTCAGACAAGAATTTTACATTTGAATTCACCAAAATGCCTAGAGAAGTGAATGCATTTGGAATCGACTATGATGCAGACACTACGGAAATAAGTCCTCTGAACAAAATTGGAAAGCATCAATTTAGTTTTGGTAACCTGCACGGAATACGTACTCTTGAATTGAGAGCCATTTATGATAATGGAAAATATGTCACATATACCGCTCTTGTAAACATAGAAAAAGCAACAAATGAGATAGGAGGAATATTGGATCATCAGTCTAATTCTAACGGAAATAAAACTATTATTCCTGATATCTTCTCTTCGCATTAAATTCCAAACATAAAAAATTGCGTAACCCAATGGCAATAGTGTGAATACTGGGAATTATAACGACAGAAACACAAGTTTATAAGCACACAAACTTTTTTCTGTTCTTACTAGAATCTTACATTTCAGGGTCCCATATTGATCCTTTATAGTAACCGAAGTAATTTTGATGAAACAAGCAACGTAATTTATTATCGTAATAATTAACACTACTACCTATAGATGTCTATGATAGATAGGCAAAATAAACAATTATCTTCAAGAATTTCAGAACGTAAGACTAGTACAAAATATGGCTTTGTATAAGTATTAAGAAAGAATGTTTCTGACGTGCAATCAGCTGTAAGAAAGTCAGCAGTGGTCATGCCAAATGAAAATATGATCAAAAGCGTCAGTCTTGAGTCATACCATCTTTTTCCTGAATTAATTCTGCATTACAATAAAGGAGATGTATAGAATGAAAAATGTAAATGTAAGCTTTTTACCGAGATTCCTGGGATTATTCCTAATTGCGATACTCCTCACATCTTTCTCAACACTTGGATTTGGTTTGTCCGTATCAGCTTTAGCTGCTAAGAATTTAGAAACATGCAGCGACACACAGATATTGGGAGTATCCGCAAGCGCATCGGATAAGAGTTTTCCAGCCTCTGCGGTCTTAGATTTGAATCCACAGACGCTCTGGTCTACGTATGGGAAGGGTTCGTGGATACAACTAGATCTTGGAAAGGTAAAGACTGTATGTAGTGTTGATATAGCGTGGTATAAGGGAGATCAACGGGGTAACAACTTTCTCATCTCAATTTCAAAAGACGGATTATCATACAAGAATCTCCCTGATGCAAAAAGTAGCGAAACAACATCATCATTCGAAAAGTATGACGTCCAGGATATAGCTGGAAGGTATATCAAGATTACTGTAAATGGTAATAATCAAAATAACTATGCAAGTATAGGCGATCTTAGAGTAAATACGATTGGTCTTGAGAATACAAATCCCGTTGATCTTGAGATTACAAATCTCGTTGATCAAATAAGTGCAAAAAGCCTTTCAGATCAATGCACCAAAGCCAAGATCTCCAAGGTAACTGCATCTGGACATTACAAGAATGATGTACCTTCCAATGCAATAGACAATAACGCCCAGACGAGATGGTCCAGCCAGAAAAAGCCCTCATCGATAATTCTAGATTTGGGAAAATCTAAAACAGTTTGCAGTGTAGATATTCAATGGTATAAGGGGGAGTCCCGTGTTTACGACTTTATCTTTTCTGTCTCAAAGGATAACAAGAATTTCAAGGATGTACTTAAAACTAAAAGCAGTGGAACAACTAGCGATCCTAAATCATTTGACTTTAGTGACGTCAGTGCTAGATATGTAAGAATAACTGTCAACGGAAATACTCAGAATAATTTCGCCAGTATTGCAGAAATAAGCGTAAATACTAATGCCGACGGCGGTGCCAATCCACCACCTCCACCCTCTCCACAACCAAGTCCAGGTAGTGATGGAGTGCGGATGATATTTCCCACGGCGCCAGGCGGTGAGACCTGGTTCTTTAATCCTGTTAGTCCTCAAGACGGTCAATTCGATCCAAACGGTGCACCCATATCAAAAAATACTGACGATAGCTGGCATCTCAAGCCTGGTACTACTAGGATGTTGGTATTCCCGAAGAGTTCAGGACTCCTGTCAGACGACGTGAGGGGTTCTCTACCTACCTATGATTATTC
>JALZOS010000316.1 GCA_030913755.1 Thermoproteota archaeon
TGTACTAGTCTTATGTTCTGAGAAGTTGGAAAATAATTGTCTACCTTATACATTCGTAATCGGTTATTACACGTAGTAGTATCTTTAATTATTGAATTAAGTTACTATAGACTGTCAGACTAAGCTATTCATAGTAAACCTTACTTCTATTTTTGAGAACCAGAAATTATACCGTGTTACTACTAGTTTACTTCTTATTCGTCTTCTTTTCTGTTTGTTCGTAAATATCCAAGCGATCTGGTGATCAATCTATTTCGCAGTCCTCGTGGCATATTGAAGATATGTTGGTTACGGCACCTGAGGGATCTTTGGTCACTTTTAGTGACGGAGTCCCACAATTATCATCTACGAATCCGTCTCCATCATTGTCCATCCCGTCATTGCAGATATCATTTGCAGTAGTAAACGGATTCAACAACGTGAATGGATTGCTTGCAAGAGCGATATTGTTCACAGGATAATAGAGTACAGATAACATAGCAATAATTGTCAATATGGGGCATACAAAGAATATGTTTTTGGAACTGTTCTTCAATCGTGCGGCTCTCCTAGGACGCATAGACTTCACAAACCCAGACATTATAGCACCGGGTAAGTAGAATGAGCCAAATGACAACACCCTAACACCTGTTCTAATATTAACTAAAGGATCTGAAAAAATTCCCTTTGACATAAATTGAAGTCTATCTCAAGGCATTTATACCGAACCCATCTTTTTACTTTAATTCACATTCTAAATAATTGAGAATAAGATTGTGCTCATTTAGTTGTTCGAATAGATCTACTGTCACATTTGAGACACATACCATTGATCTTATGTGAAAGATCATGATTCAAAGGCCAAGCCAAAGGTTTATGCAGCAAATTATATGATAGAAGGAAAAAAAGCCCTAAAGAGAATTTTGTATCCCACCTAACTAATTTAACTCATGCTGAACAGTCGGAAATCGAGAAGTACGCCGATCAGGTAAGAGGTTACCATATGAATGATATTTCATTGTTGTCTCAAGAAACATTGGACAATACAAGTGGAATAACAAAGTATAACAAAGACATTCAATTCAAACGGCCAATTAGTTGTTGAAGTAATTAACGTTCAAAAGAAGTCTACTTTGGAGAATTTTTCTTTTGAGTTAGAGCATATACCATTCGGTAAGTATATTCTGGTTCGATTACCTTTTGGATGAATACGAAGGAAAGGATTACCAGGATATCACTCAACTGTGAACATCATCATTTATCGCCTATCAAGTTAACAGAACCAGCAGAGATTTTCTTTTTATATAAACAATATTTACTCTTGTTCATCAATGAAAATATACATTAACTAATCAGAACTAACTTTCTTAGATAATAACAGATCAAGAGTAAGTAACAAATTATGCTTACCAATAAATACTCGCTAAGATTGTATGAAACGATTCAAAAAATGAAATATAGAAGCAGGTCAGAGATAGTGGCAATAATCCTAGAAGCGGCAAACGGGGGAACAACAAGGACAAGAATAATGTATAAGGCATTTCTATCATTCGCGCAGTTGAAAGAATATCTCTCCATGCTATTAGAAAAGGGATTAATAGAATATGAGGAAGGCACTAGGCGTTATAAGACAACGGAAAAGGGTATACGGATGCAGCAGGTTTACAACCAGATAAACGATGAGCTCGTAATTTCCCCGACAGGACAATTACAGAGGTAGAAATTTTTCTAACTCTAATACATATGCTCCATAGGCCTCAATAGACCTAATCATAAGATTTGTATGCTCTCTAAATCTTTCTTTAAGGATAGTGAGATCGTTTGGACTGGAGGACTCTAGTACAGATATCAAATTGCGATATGCCTCCTTAGCTTCACGTTCGCAGTCAATTGCTCTTTGTTTCAATTCAGAAAGCCTATCCCGACCTGGCACGCATGTCTATAGTAACTGAACCAAAATTAAAGATATCTTCCTATTACAACCTTGTTTCAATTTTGTGCGGCGGCAAATCAATGCTTTGTTCCGTATGACAACCATTTATCTGCAGAACTTGACTATGGAATCTAACAGATACTAGGATTCGAGTTTTTGGCTTGTAGTCCAAATCTAACTGCATGCTTGAGAGCGTTTTTACCTAATGGTTATATACTTGCTCATAACTAATCCTTGTCCTTTTATGAATAATCTTGGCTTTTCATTTCGAGTTATAGAATGAAAGTTTTCAGACGGGCTCATAATCAGTAAAAGTTAACAATAGCCACTATGGAAACAAAATGTTTAGAGAAGTTTGCCCAAACGTTAATAGGCTATATCAAAAAGTGGCGTTGTTTGTGCCACTGGTGAGTCTACTTCGATATACCTAGCCATTGTAGGCATGTCCTTTCTAATTCTTAATTTTCTTGATCTGAAATTTGAAGCGCCTTGCACTAATTAACAATTACGCCTAGACACTGCTTGTTCGCCTATTCTTCCAATGTAGGGTCATTGGCCAAGAGCCATTAGTATTCTATAGAATCATAATCTACTAGCCCCTGACAGCACCCAACGTCAGGCCTCTAATCATTTTCTTCTGGAAAATCAGCATCAAAACTACGACGGGAATAAGAGCTATGTTTATTCCAGCTGTCAGGTAGCCCCAGTCTATCCGGTACAGCGAGATGAATTGGTATAGCGCCACTTGAAATATCATGGAATCGGGTTTGTTAGACAGAACAACAGGCAATACAAATTCGTTCCAAGAAAATCTGAAGGACAAGATGGCGGCTATAATGAAGCCAGGAAGTGACATTGGTATCGTGACGCGTACTAACGCGCCTAATCTCGAGCAACCATCTATTAGCGCAGCTTCTTCAAGTTCTTTAGGAAGAGATTCAAAGTAATTCTTTAGCAAAAAAATATTGAGCGGGATAATGAGAATCTGAAATGCCAATACAAGCGCTAGAAGTGAGT
>JALZOS010000317.1 GCA_030913755.1 Thermoproteota archaeon
CTAAATCACTTTTAGGAGAAGGGAGCAATGATAGGAAGATTCACTGCTTCTCGATTGCATAGATCCAAGGTGCATAGGTTTTAAGCCTTCCCTGCAGTCTTTCTTTGATGTTTGTTCAAGAAAGTCCTTATAGCTAACAGAGGAGAGATTGTGATAAGGGTTGCCAAGACCTGCAGAAAATTGGACTTGAGGCCATGCGGCATTTATTCCGATGCTGACAAAGATTCTCTACATGTTAGGCATTGTGAAGAAGTACTGAGTATTGGAGGATCCTCCCCTTCTGAAAGTTATCTTAGGATGGACAAAATTATTAACGCCGCAAAAAGGTTAGGCTGCGACTTCATACATCCTGGTTACGGATTTCTTGCCGAAAACCTTGAATTCTCGGAGCTATGCAGAAAAGAAGGTATAATTTTCGTAGGACCGTCACCGGAAGTCATGAAACTTTCAGGGGATAAAGTGAGAGCAAGGAAAGTTGCTTCAAAAGTCGCCTCTATCGTTGAGGGAGATGAGGTCTCAAAGGATAGTGATGCTTTGAATCTAGCTAATAAGATAGGCTATCCGGTGATCCTAAAGGCCGCAAAGGGAGGTGGTGGCAGGGGTCTTAGAATAGTAACGTCTGCTGATGAGCTGAAAGTGGCTTTCACGTCTTCTAGAAATGAAGCAATAATGAGCTTTGGGTCGGATAGGGTATATATTGAAAAATATATTGAGAATCCCAGGCACATAGAAGTGCAGATTCTTGGGGACAACTCAGATATAATCCATCTAGGAGAAAGGGAATGTTCTGTACAGCGACGCAACCAGAAGCTTATTGAGGAGACACCTTCGCCTGCTTTGACAAATGAGACTAGGGAGAAGATAACGGACGCTGCTATAGCTGTAATGAAGGAGATGAGGTACAATAATGCGGGCACAGTAGAATTTCTTTTCAAAGAAGGCAACTTTTACTTTATGGAAGTTAATTCGAGAATACAAGTGGAACATGCAATAACCGAAGAGGTTACAGGGATCGATATAGTGGCAGAACAGCTTCATATATCCTCTGGTGAGGGTTTATCAATAAAGCAAGTAGATGTAAAGCCAAGGGGGCATGCTATAGAATGTCGAATAAATGCTGAACATCCCATAAGCTTTGTTCCTTTCCCAGGTATGGTTAAGCAATTTGTTCCTACAGAAGGTAAAGGTATTAGAGTAGATACCTTTCTGTACTCTGGTTACTCTATCCCACCTTTCTATGACTCCCTTGTGGCTAAGCTGATATGCTCTGGTGAGAGTAGGGGTGACGCGATACGGATGATGAAAGACGCACTTTTTTCGTTCAGAATTTCAGGTATTCCGACTACGATACCCTTCCATATATCGGCTTTGAGTGATAAAAGGTTTCTAGAGGGAAATTACGATACGTCCTTTATCAATGAATTAAGACCATTTTCTTCCAAAGACGGCGAGGTTGCGGCAGCAATATTATTTCAGCTGCCAAAAAAGGTCCATTTTCTAAAAAAATACGAAGAGGAAGATCTGTGGATGAAAAGCAGATTCGACTGGACACATGTATTTGATCCGGATGGTTCTCCACACTCATCACATAGGTGGAATAAATGAAGATCGAAGTTAACGGGACTAATTATGACATAGAGATAATTGGTGATAAAGCAATGGTTAATGGTAAAGAAATGGGTGTAAAATTAAATGAAGATGAAATCAGAATAGGAGGAGACATTTTTCGTTTGGATTTCGTCGAAGAGGGGGAGCCTTCACTCATGATAATAAATGGGATGACCTATGTAGTCTCAAGGAGCTTGGCAGACAATTCGTTATTTAAAGAGGTAAAGAGTCCTATGAGTGGTAAGATAGTAGGTGTTTTTGCAAAAGCGCGAAGTGAAGTAAAAAAAGGACAGGTGCTCGTAGTTCTCGAGGCGATGAAAATGGAGAATCAAATCAAATCTCACGTGAATGGAAGAATAAGAGAAATCAAAGTTTGTGAAGGCCAGTCTGTGAAAATGGGACAGGTTCTTGTAATCTTTGAATGATGTTCCTATAATTTATCGCAAATAGCAATTTATTCTAGAAAAAAAGGCTACACAATATGCGCAAATTTTAATAAATTTCTGCAGTTTTGTTGAGGGAAAGATGCGATTCAGGAAACCCAAATATTCTGCTTTTGAGATGGAGTTCCAATTTTTGATTGTTTCTAAGCATAAATAAATATTCGCAGAAGCCAATTGGTCCTTAAATACAAGGATGACCACTAGCGCAATGCATTGTAATGCACCGTACTCTTACTACACAGGTAATATCTCAATATTCATTGGTGACAATTGGATCTCGATAACAATATTGAATTTTCTGATAGTGTATGCACATGCAAAGAATGTAATCATGATATGACTCGAGATTGTCTAGAGGTTAATTGCAAATGCTGCAAAAAAGAAGATCACATGATGGTAATGGATGGAATGGAGGGATTTGAGCCGAATAATCAGACAGGCCAGGAAAATATCATAATATAAACGGAAGACGCCTACTAAAGAGTATCCAATCCAATCCATTACTATGTGGCTGAGCTTGCTGAACAATATATTGAAGGGGCATTTATCCAA
>JALZOS010000330.1 GCA_030913755.1 Thermoproteota archaeon
GTTGGGCGATAGTATGCAGATGCGATCCCGATCTTATGATTAAGGAGCATCTCCCTTATCTCGGGTTGAATTTTGGTTTTCACAGCCTGATTCATCCAGAACTTTCTAAAGCCATGCGACATAGGAACTAGGTTCCTTCTTGGATTATGATTGTCTTTACCCCCTGATTTTTCGATTAATCCTACTTTGATCAGTCGAGCATATAGTACATTCCTTAACGAATCAAGTGAAATTGGTCTTGAATTCTTTCTAACATTGGCTATAGAGTTCATATTAAAATCATTTCTGAATAAAGGTGAATCTGGTTTTATGACTTCAGTAGCCCTACGTCTATAGTCCAAATAATCGTCTAAGACCCGCGTTGCCCCCGGAGTCGTAAAGACAAAGTATTCTTCCCTACTGTTCTCATAAATAGTAATCTTATAAATGTCGCCTTTTCTCTCCAGATGTCTAATAAGAAGTGAATTTACGGAACCCAAACGTACACCTGTCGCGGCTAGCAAATGTATTAGGGCCTTGAATCGAAAGTCTCCCGCATCTGCCAACCGTTTGATTTCTTCATGTGTATATCCACGGTCCTTATGCATTTTTTTACGCTCACCTACAAACTTTGATATCTTTCTCTTATTCAGAAGAACGTCGTTCATATCAAAAAAATGAAAGATAGCAGACATATCTAGATTGATGTAACCATGCGATAAGCCACGCGCATTCATATTAGTTATGTAAATAGTAACCATTTGTTCAATGTCTTTACCGGATAATGATACTAACTGTTCCAACGATGTCTGATAGTGGGAGGTAAAACGGAGTAGTGCTGCACTATACGCACTCTGTCTCCATTGACTTTAAGGAATTGATAAAATTCATGTAGGGTTGTCCTTGTACAACTAAACTCATGTTCAAACTAAGCGTTAAGAATCTATATTAGTCTATATATCTAGACATAAATTAGACTTTACGTTTGACCACCTTATCGTATATCCTACTTAATCCTCTATCAAAGATGTTATATTGCTCAATTCCATAAAAAAATATTAGCATGAAGCAGCTCATCTATTACAGAGTTTAATTTTTAACCTTTCCGCAAATCAATTTTGAATTCTAGCGGAACTTTATCTATATTCGGAATACTGTGCTTATTACCTATCGAAGGCATTTGTTTACGAACACCGATACGTAGGAGTTTCTGTCGTTACAGAAGGCTTTAAAGAACCTCTAGTACGAAAATGGCGCCAGCTGTTGCCAATCCTCAGATATTGCACAGCAGAATTAGCATCTACTCTGGAAATTGATTATACGTAACTAGCAAAATCGAAATGCCGGCAATCAAGTTCATTTATCTAATATTATAGTCTGATGATGGGTAATCGACAACTGGTCGAACATCAGCAGTATTTTTTGAGATCGGGATAATCGCTGAACTGACCCCTGTCCAGCAAAAAATTCCCTATGTACTGGCCTTAGGTAGTCTCTATAATAAGTATCATGGAAAAATAATATATCAAACTCTCTATCTGAACGTGTAACGTTCTTCATACGACATTGGTTACACGAATCGCAATCGCTCACGTTAATTGAGGAAATTATACACGAATGCCTTATTCTTAAGATAAAAAGATATTCCTTTTATTATAAGAGATATAAATATCTGTAATGATAACAATTCTTTGTGGATTACCAGGAGTTGGTAAAACAACGTTGGCAAAAGAGCTTGCCCCATTGGTCGATGCTGTTGTTCTATCCACTGATAAAATAAGGAAGGAGCTATTCCCCACACCAACATATGGACGGAGAGAAAGTAAATTGATTTATGATGTTTTGATATTATTGGCTAAATATCTTGATAATGCAGGAATAAACTGTATTCTGGATGCTACATTTACAAGAGAAAGATCAAGACGCGAAATAAAAAAGAAGCTTGGTCTTGGTGGTAGGAAAGAAATTCGTATAATAGAATGCATTTGTCCTGAAGATATTGTCCTCTCGCGGCTGCAACAAAGAAAATATGATTATTCGGATGCTGATTTCTCAGTTTATAGAAGGATGAAGAGCATCTACGAACCTGTAAAGGAAGAGCACATAACTGTGGACACAAGTAAGCTTTCGAAACCAGATATCAGATCGATAGCTGCAAAGATTCTAAATAGAAAATAATGAAACAAAAAGATATAGCTCTCCTTTATCATAGTATTAGATTTTAGATCTTATTGATCTTCACGAATAGTATCTAATCTTTAGTAACTACTACAGATAGCAGTTACCAGACTATTACACGGTTGAGCAATCAAATTATCGTCTTGCTACCACATCGACATACTTTCAGTCAAGTAGCGTAATATTGCTCACTAAATTGACTTTATGATTATTCAGTTCGGCCCCTGAGCTTTCAATATCCAAAATCCTGTAAATCGTATCCAGACTTCTTCAAAGTCCCCATTACGAAATGTCGAAATTCGTTGTCTGGATTCCAGGCACATTCATGACCAAACAATACTATTGTTCCAAATCTTCCAGTTGACGGGTGTTCGGTATTCCTTCTTCCACATTTGTCGCAAATATTCTCGAAATCTTCTTCTCGCTGTGCGGACATCATGACCATCTTCACTTATAATTATACCGGTGAGCGGCATTATGGATAATTTTGGCTACGTATTCTTCGATTCCGAGCATAGTTGCTAAATTATTCGGTTTTAGTTGAAGTATGCGCCGTATTGTTAAATCATGATCAATCAAAACATCCTTGAGTCCATCTGTAATAGGCAAATCTTGTATATCGGACAGGGGACGTTCATATTGTAGATCCATGAATCTAAAGGGACTTGGTGTTTTACATCTTTCTGATTCAACCAAATTAAGGT
>JALZOS010000339.1 GCA_030913755.1 Thermoproteota archaeon
TAATAACCCATCTAAGATACTAAAATATGGGATAATTCCAAAATGGCGTTTAATCCATAGAAGAACTTACTATCCTTGGGCTTAGTAAATCAAATATGCTTAACTCACCAACACCTATTATATAACGAGAGGAAAATGAACTATAATTAATTATTATGGATTATAAATTTTACAACAATCTTGATTATTTTTGCTTCGTCATTAGAGTTAATCCAGTAGCATCCAATACGGAGGTATATGCTCCAGATTTAAAACCCATAATAGGTTCATCACAGGAAGGGCATAGCTGATAACAAACATACACTGGATTCGAGTCCTTCTTAAAGCCTAAAAATTGCTGTGTGAATTGAGGGTGAAAGGCTACATTACAGCTCGGACATTTTAGACCCATAATGTGAGATGGTTCGTTAAGATATTTAGTTTAACGAGATTCATCAAGTAGGAACTACCAATCCCAAGATGGACTTGACAAAAGCTGATTAATGTCCATCAGCCTACTGTGGGTCATGACCAGCATGAATTGATAGACTGTGACCAGTAAAAAAGGGAACCGGAAATGCTGAATATCTACAATCGTCAGTCGTCAGTACTAAGTTTAAAAATAAAAGATTACAGATATTAAAGAAGATATCATCATCAGAACAAAACCAGAAGTAATTGATCATTTGATAAAGGAATATTATGACTCAATAAACTTCGATTCAAGAGAAAATGAATAGAAAGGTAGACTTGTTAAGATAGGAAATTGGTTTCTACGCGCAGGAATCGCAAATATTCCTATAGTTTTGGTTATCTCACAGCTAAAATGAAATGGAACTTACATTCAAAAATTATGGGGAAGAAAAATTGTATCTCGTATCTAATCCATCTCCAATTCTTTTTACCTTCAATATTGTTTCTCCCTTCCCAAGATGAGAGTCGATTACCGCTGACGTTCTCTGACTCACTCTCCATAATTTCCTAGTGTTCGTTATCTTATTAATCACCGTGTATTCAAATTTACGTTTTTTGATTCCATTGAAGGTAGTTTCCTTTACTTCAATCATTTCTGCATCGAATTTTAAGGTAATTACCTCATCGGGATCTATTCTTAGGAATATGCTATCTTCTTTCCGTATCATTTCATTTCTTTCGAGGTTTAGCTTTGCTGTTTCACTCATTAATTCTTGCTTCAATTCTTGTTCCACTCCCTTCATGTCAGTGAATCTCATCCAATTCTGACCTCAATTTTTCGATGTATTTTTCGAACATTTGTTCTAGTGTATTTACGATATCCCTTATGGCTTCGCAACCTTGTATGACTGCGTTATTCTTCTTCCTAAGGAGGGTTATTTGTTCTGTAATTTTACACATCTCTTTCACCGTTTCACCTATCTTCCTTACGTCGATTTCTTGAACCTCTTCGTTGCCAATGATGGAATATTCTATAACAGAGAATACATACCGAGCCATTTTCCATCCACTGTTGTCATTGTCTGTGACTGCTACTGTGATCCCTTCTATCTTGTCGATGAATAGTGGACCGAATATTTCTGGCAAATTCTGTTCGGAACAATCGTAGACAAGCATTGCGTATCTTACTCCTTCATCTTTTGCATGGTTTATCGCTTCTTTGATATGCTTTAAATTGTATTTCTGATTTCCAGTCTTTCTTTCAATTGTTATCTTTGCAAGGTATCGTTCTTTAACCATAGGTGTTACCAAGAAGTCTGTTTTACCTGGTCCTCCCTTTTCGTCTATTAGATCATTTGTGTATGTTAATTGCCATGCTTGTGATAGTGTCTTTTCTGCCACCCTACCTTTAGAACTTGGTTTGTTTATCAATTCATTGAAGGTCTGCAAGACAGACTGTGATGACTTTGAGGTACTGTCATCTAGCTTTTCCAGCTTACTTACAACAGTGACCAATTCCGCTTTTATTCCTTCAGGCACTTTTTGAAGAAGTTGAGAAAGCATGTTACTTAACGTAGTCAGTGTACTGATACTTGTTTCCATCTTTTCTTCAACAATGGACGTTAACGAAGTAGCTAAAGCCTTAGTCTCCCCGGAAATCACTAGCTGTGGAAGCTGATCGCTGACCATTTTAGCGATAGTTATCACCTCATCCAGATTCCCATTTTCGTATGTTGTTTTTATGAATTGTCTATTCTGTTCACTCAGTATGTTGTCGAATGTTATTTCAGATCCACATCTCGGACAGCACATTGCTGTTATTACTTCTTGTCTGATCTTACTAGCCATTGTATACTCCCGTTCCAGTTCTTATTCGTGCTTTCTTAGCCCATTTTACTTCTGGGCTTTCAGAAGTTTGTTCGATGTTTATTTTATTCATCACGAAATAATATCGATTAGGTTTTAAATGAAATCCTCAATTTTGGTAAACATATAGTATTCTTTCATCCGCTTTCTGAAGACATTCTTTAGATAAACACTATAAGTCCTCACATTTTTCCTTGCTCACGACATTTCGAAGATGCAGTCAGAAAGATAAAGACACAAAGAGAAACAAAACCAGGAGAGCCAATTGCTAGTATGGTGTACTATAGGTAAGCAATTTCCGAGAACAAACACAATAGACAACGGCCACCAGGATCTACAAATGTTAATGGAATCCCTTGAGGGAAGAGGCATACCAAACAATAACATAACCTCGCTTGCAAAACGCTAACCGATCAACTCATGTTTGAAGTTTAAATCGAAATTGAAAGTGCGCGTTACCAGAAATAGCATGGTACTATAT
>JALZOS010000420.1 GCA_030913755.1 Thermoproteota archaeon
GGTCTATAATATTTTCCTGGTTCCGGAAGATTCGGAGTTCCACATTTTTTGCAGTACCATATTGGAATTTCAGTACCATAAAATCTCCTTCTGGAAATTGGCCAATCTATAACCACTGAATCTAACCAATTCAACAAGATCTGTCTATGGACCTCGGGGTGAAATTCAATTTTCAACGCAAATTCCCTTAATTTTGGAATAAAATCCAGTTGTTTCAGATAATAATCTTGCATTGGAATTATTTCGATAGGCGTCTTACTGCGTTCGCAGAGTGGGGTTCTATGCATTATATATTCCTCTTTTACGATAAAGCTAAATTTTCTTAAATCTTCAATTATTCTTTCCCGTGCTTGATTGATCTTTAGTTTAGCATAGGCTCCTGCATTGTCCGTCATCAAGCCGTTATCGTTAAGAGCAACGATCTCTTCTAATCCAAGCTCTCTAAATATCTGCACATCGTTCTTATCACCATAACTACACACCATTACAACTCCGGTTCCGAATTCCGGTTTTGCAGAGTGATGTGTAATTATTTTTACTTCCCTGTTGAAAAGCGGTAAAATCACTGTTTTCCCGATTATTTTTTCATACCTGTTGTCATTAGGATTTACCATCACACACTGACATGCAAATAAGAGTTCTGGCCTTGTGGATGCAATAATAATTTCTTCTGCACTATCTTTGATTCTAAATTTCATGTAAATTAGCTTTGTGTTTCTTTCCTCATAGATTATCTCAGCGTCAGCTATCGTTGTCCCACAATCTGTGCAATAATTATTAGGTCTGTTTGAAGAATAAACTAACCCTTTCTCCCATAACTTTAGGAAAGTGTTCTGGGTCATTGCACGGTATTCATCCGAGTCTGTTCTATAGTACTTTTCGAAGTCTCCACTTAATCCTAGGGCTTTCATTGTATGTATCATTTCTTTTTCCAAATCGTCAAGTGCAACCTTGCACAGATCCAAGAATTTCTCCCTATCCATACTTCGCATCCTAACGTTGTGTTTCTTTTCAGTGTAGATCTCTAACGTAACCCAATAAATAAAAAAAAATATTGGAAAAAGGACGTTGCTTCCCAGTATCCTGCCAGTTCTCGCGATCATGTCAATCTGTGCATAATGAGCCGCGGCGCCTATATGCCAGGGCCTTCCGGAGGGATAGGGAGGAGGTGTGTCTATAACGAAGACATGCTTTTTCGTATCTGTAGTGAAATTGTAGATTTTGGATTCCTCCCATCTTGTTAATATCTCATGTTCGAACTTAGAATTCCACGTCTTTTCTTCGATCTTTTGTGGCATCTTTACTTTATGACTACCATAAAAACTAGAGATATTAAAGTTGATGTTCGACCAACGGGTATAAAATTACACCAAGCAGACATTTTTCAAATTATGTTATTATTATCAAGAATTTGGGTCTTATAAAATCTGAGATGAACGTACTGCTAAGTCTTACCCATTTGTCACTTTGTTGAAGCTGAAGCAAAATGTTGTATTTCATCTGTTGATTGCTGAACTACTGGATCACCATACTTCATAAATTTGGATAGAATCGCGTTGTTACCATAAATAAGACTCGTAACTGGCTAAAATGCATCGAATTTTTCAAATTGATTTTTTATCAGCAGTCATAATAATCCTACCTGATATTTGCCAGAATATGTGCACCTTTATTTACACCTTCATAAATATAGACACCCAGTGCTTCTACGTTTGGAGGCATCTTTGATGCTAGTAAATCTATTATTATTGAGGATAGATTTTCCACTGTAGCTTCTCCCGGGAGAAGGAAAGTGGTACTCTTTGGGACTTGTAGGTTAAAAAGACCACGAGGTCCTTCAAAGGAAACAAAATAATGAATGCTGTCTTCTCTTTGCATATATTTTTCGTTTATGAAAAATTTGTGATCCAGAATAGATAAGGCGTCCTTCACCAATTTTTTCGCTTCACTGAAATCAATAACAAGGTTGTTTATCATTTTCCCTATGATCTCCACCATGACAGTAGAAGTGTGTCCATGTAAAATTGAGCACTTTTCAACAAGCGGAAGGATATGTGCATAGTCAAAAGCCAACGAGGGATCTTCAATAAATATTGAACCGATGTGATCTTCGGTCGTATCAGCAACAGCAATCAAACTCAAATCTTCTGCCTTTGCAGCATATTTCGATTTTCCTACGCCTATTAAATTCAAATAAGGATTTTCTTTTCTTATTCTTTCGAATTTTTCCATATCCTCATCGGAATCAAGTACTTCAATGTATTTATCGCCTACTTTGAAATCCAGAACAGCCACAGAGCCATTAGAAAGATGTATTGAAAAGTTATACTCATAATGCTGACCTAAGAAGGTTAATAATTTTGATACCGTTAATTCGAGTCTGCTCTTAAATAGATTGCCTTTGCCATCGATGTACTTTGTACTACTATCTAACACAACTCTTCTCATGAAACAGGAATCCTTAGAATAATCTGTCCTCAGATATATACAGGTTGTGTTGATATTCCATAATTTAAACCAAAATGTCCTAATTTATAAACTAAGGTTAAGGGTATGATATAGTTCGGAGAAACGTTTGTAGCCTCTTATATTGTAGATCACACAGAGATAATAATCACGTTGTCGCCTCGTATCAATATTTCTCCCATGTGAATTTCCGACTGTTTTTCACCTGTATGTTGTTCAGATATATCTATCGCCTCTTGGAGCAGTAGGTTCATTTGTTTGTCAAATGATTTGAGCTTGCCCCGTATCATTTTTCTGCCCTTCAACCTGACTAATACGGACTTGCCAACATTTTCTTGTAATACTTGGCTTGCGATACCCTCTTCAGACATTTTACAGATCTTTTCCTTCTAGGAAGACACAGCTATATTAAGGCGTTTCGCTTCTAGTCAAATTCCTTGTATAGTCATAATCTACGATAGAGTATATAGCGACCGTATTTACTACGTCTATCACGGTATTTCCAAGTTTTTGTTTGCACATTAGAGTTGTCACCACTTCCTAGAAGGTATCAATTCACTTGCAAAGCATACTGAAGATATTCTGTAAGTAAAAAAAATAGCACAATTTTTCTCTTCAAAAAATATTTAGAGGATATGACCAAGATTATTTTCAAAACTTCAGCAAGTTACTATACCAAATACAATCTATCTGTATGGTTTCTGAGTGGGCCAAAGA
>JALZOS010000353.1 GCA_030913755.1 Thermoproteota archaeon
CTCTCAACTTCGGTTATATCTCCCAATCTTCCTATCGCCCTTACTAGTACTAATCATTTCCATTGTTTTGTACTTTTTGTTCAGAGTAGCAATTTTGAAGATGATTTGAAATTTGTGATTGAACTAGGTAGGAAGATATTACCAAAAAGTTACTTACTGAACTAAATGGTCTTGTCCCGAGAAGAGATTATAAGAGAAGAGTTAGGACGTGCGGTTAAGGATATTCTTGAGCAATTGCCTTGGATGGCAGAAGTCTTTCGTAATCCTACCTACGACCTGAATAGAACTGTAGAGAACGAATTGGACTTCTTTCTAGGAGCAGTCCTCGGTGAAATACTGGAACGATACACACAATATCTGTTGAATAAACAGATTAAACCGACTAATGAAGAGTTCGCTTGGATTAATCAGACTCTCTTCTCACGTGCAAATGAATTCAAAGATCTCATTCGAAAAATAGTACAAGTATAACCTTGTTCCCACATTATTTTTGTCCTTTAGCCTCTTCATCTTCTCATCCTAATTGAAAGCGCCCTCTCTTCGCCTCTGAATGGTGATCCAACAACTATAAGGTGAATTCCAACTATTATTCTAAGGGTTGTACTAGAATCTGTGAAGAAATTGGTATGTTACACTCCACGTATAAGGATGGTGTCAAGTATTGCTCTAAGTGTCAAATCTATCTATTTTGCGAGAAAGTCTTATGTCCTTGTTGTAGTACTAGATTGCGGGATAAGTCAGAGAAGATCCTAGGCTCATATTCGCTGCTTACGGTCGCAGAAATAAACGGGGTGCTCAAAATGGCAGAATCAGACATAGACGATACTGATAACCAATATTCAGGATTTTGTAAACATTTGTGATTACGAGTGAAAAAAGAGTTATTTGGTAGTGCAGATCATTAAAGAGCAAATTGAATCTGTGGTGTTCATGTTTACCATTTTTGAACTTGGTTGATAATTATGCGGCTAACTAGCGGGAGAGGTCATACATAACACGTGGAGATACACAAAATCCATTTTCAAGAAGGACTCTTGTTTGCTTGGTGGAGAATATTACAATCTATGAAGAGTTAAGAAGACACCGAGGCGCTAAAAATGCTTATCAAACAGAGGAATAAAGGTCATGTGAAGTTGACATACTTCGTATTGCGTTGGCACATAAAAATGAAAAAGGGATGTTTTACTCCACCTGTTTACTAACTAACTGACTAACTAACTAGGACTGTTTGATGAGCTTCTTGAAATGATCTTTATTCTTAGTTATCTCTTCATTCCATGTCTCTTCTGTATAACCATGGACTTGGATTCCGTGTTCCTTCGCATTTTTAAATAATTCTTCTTCTGTTTCACCGTACATTGTATGTGTACATACAGGATCCCCCGCATCTTTACAGTTGATCGATAACGTCATTACCGCATCTGCGTTAGGAGATTACTTAAATCTTTATCATAATTGTTGTTTTACCAGGATCTACGGAAAAAAGTCTTGATTTTTTCTCTATCAACTAATCCCTGTAGAAACAGGATGCAACTAGAATCACAGTAGTTAAATCCTTGATATAAAATTATAACAATAGAAAATGGTTGAAACAAAGAAAGTAAAATTAGAAACAGAAATGGAAGTTGACGTTCCAATGGATATTATAGTAGACAAGCAGAGACTTAAAGCGGTGGAAGATGGTATTGTAAGGGTGATTTCCAGAGGCCTTTATGAAGAGGGAGTGTCATTTAAGATAATCAAAGTTAATTTTATTCTATAATGGGTGATCCCACTATATCCCGTCCTGACGAGTAACTTTAATCAAGAAGGTGACAATATACTCAAGCATTCTGAATAGTTGAGGTTGAAACTATCGAGATCCATTATTAGGAAATGTGGCCATCACCAAGTCACAAAGCATTTAATCATACTTTGTTGACATTTTAAGCATGGTCAATTCTTACAACATGATTTTGGAGTTGAAATGCTTCCTCTCCATATGCTTCTATCGAATATTGACTTCCACCATCACAAGTAACCTCTACATAATAGTAAGGCATGCCGTTACTTAGGATTTTGATCTCGTCAGAAGATTTGCTTATATGTCCTCCATCACGCCGTAAATAGATTAATTCTTGTAGTGCGTCTGTTGAATTCAAGTAGGCCATTTTCTCTCACTCACTCCTTATGTCCCTGTCTGCCAAGTCTCATTCATTTTCCAAGCCCTTGCAAATACAGGCGTGCGCCGAAATGATAACCATCCAGTTATTTCAAATAATTCCATGCATATGTATTAATGATTAGGAATTATAACAGATTGTAAGCAGCGTTTTTGATTTATCATCAATTGTTATGATTGGTTGTAATAACTATCATATGGTGCCATCTGAATTTTACCAATAAGTTTCCTAAAATTTTCCAGGTTCTTTGACATTAATTCTCGCCAGGACTCTTCCGTATATGAGTGTGTGTTAAGAGCGTGATATTTCGCGTTCTTTAACAGTATTTCTTCTGTTACGCCGTAAAGTGTTTGAGGGCAAGTAGGGTCAATAGTACCCTTACAGTTCATAGAGAGTACAAACACAGTTATCAACAAGAACGCATGTCATAACCAATAAAATCTTATTTATTGACTATAGATAGTGATTAAATGGATGACTACCGACATACCGCAAGTACCCGAAAATGAGTATGATGAATTGAAATGCAAACATTGCCTAAAGGTTATTGGTTGGGCTAAATGCACTTGTGAAAAGTCAGCCGAGCGTTTATTGGAATCTATGTGTCCAGAATGCTATCTGCGCAGGATAACAAATAAGACAAAAACATAGTAACCCCGAAAAATAAAGTTATTGATGGAGATATAGAACGAGAGGTCGAATTCTGTACTTCAGATCCTACATTCGCGAGCAAGTTAGTTATTATTAATTGCATTTGGTCTGTCAATGACTGGCAACTGGAATATAGTCGGAAATCACTCTACGTATAGCACTTGGGATCAATGATACTTACTATTGAAGTCTTTAACAGCCTTGTTTG
>JALZOS010000002.1 GCA_030913755.1 Thermoproteota archaeon
TGTACGCCACACCAATAACTAGATAACTATTCGCAGAACACATGTAAGTTGGACTTTGCCAGTTTACTTTGTGATGCTCAGCTCTCGTTAGAAAGACAACCTCTTCTTTTGAGGAATCATAAAAAAATTTACTCGACAGACAGTTCATTGCTAACTACAGTTGCGATCCTTTGACGTACCTTGATTAAAGCAGCTATTTTTTTAGTCATAGCAGCCCTAGTATCTAATGTGAAGATCGACAATAATACGAAGCAATGCTTGATACTGATTCTATTGGCTTATCTCATGGCTGAATTGGCCGATATTGCAGCTCAGTATCCTTTACGTAATCGTGTATTTGTGAAGATTCACCAAAAACCAAAACGGTAATTGCAAGCTATGTGAACTTAGGATTGATCATGATGGAACCATAATCGCTTCTGGCCGCACTAGGGAGTACTATCACAAACTCTGTGCAGAGAGATTGCACATTATTGGATTGAATTTGGTTTGAAGAATAGTATCACAATGATAATTAATAGTGCATTTCCGATTTCTTCTAGTTTTGGACATGATATCCAAAAATGGTTGATTCAGGTTTTCCTTACCAACTAAAGGGAGGCCTTAGATTAGATTTAATAATAGAAGGCATATTACGGAAACGTGCAAACTAGTATGCGTTGTCAGATATGTGGAAAAAAACATACGCGCTCCTTTACTTGTTAGACAAGATGATTTGCAAACGTTGTTACCACAGTATATCTACATCAGAAATTACTCTAAAAACCTGTTCTGAGTAATACCATTGGATTTTTATTCAGAATGACCCTTAACTATGAATTAGTTTATTGGGCTATGACCAGATTATGGGACAGAATAATGTGAGTTATTGATGGAATATACGGACGTCATGAGGCAAAAAACAACGAAAAGGCTATTATTTTAGTGGTCAGACGTATAGACAAATCTGTGATATTTGTGAAGTAGAACGGAATTCGATGTCTAATATGCAGAGGTGAATTAGAGTCAAATTCCCAAGAATATAGAAATTATCAAAAACCTGATAACAATATCGATAAATTATTTTATTGTTACATGCTCTCGATAATATAACAATTCTTATATTTTTTTTATTGTTATAATTTTGCTGTACTCAATGTTACGGTAGGAGTAACAAAAGAAAAACAAAATTTAGATTCCTTTATTATTGTAACACACCCTTAAATATAATGTCTTCGTGGTATCAATAAGGAAGCGATCACAATGGGAACAACTAATTTCGATACTGTTGGATCGATATTAAGAATCTTCTCAAATGAAGAGCAAATTGATCTTATAAAAATAATTGCAATTGATAGAGGATGGAGACAGCGCTCAACTCCGGAGTTCCTGAGGGAAAAGTTTGATCTTAACAAAAAAGATCTCAACTCTAGAATTGAAAGGTTGATGACCTTAGGCCTCGTTGACATGATCAACGATCATTATTGTCTTACCCAATTGGGTAAAGAAATATATGATTCACTAATAATGATCGAAAATGCTACAAAAGTATTACTGAATCAGTAGTTGATTGTGGAAGTATAACAAGTCCATCAGTTAAATTATAATCTATGACTACTCTGTCTCAATTGCTGTAACAGAGTTCATACAGCGATACTAGAAATTCCTGTTAGTAGCTCATCGAATTTTCAGATAAGACTTGAGTATGGTGATGGTAACAAATGGTGTGTAAAGATCAAAGTTCTGAATTGGAAAAATTCGATCAGAAGTAAAAAAAGGATATTAGATATTCTAAGGTTTCACCTTGGATTGTTAGGAGGACTCTATTTAATAACATCAAACTGTTAGTACTTCATAATCAAAAGCAGCGACTTCACCAAAGCCAATATTCAAATATGATGTCATCTACTGATTGTTAGAATGAGGGAAGTGTATAACTCGAGTTTGGAGCCTATACTAATTATATTTTCTGATGAACGAAATATCGATCTTATGAAAATAATGGCAAAGGAGGACCATCAACTCCTGACCGCCGACTTCATCAGAAAAAAGTTGAACGTTACCAGAAAGGAGCTCAATGCTAGAATGGGGGGGTTGATGCCTCTTGGAATCGTTGACAAGATTAATGATCAATACGAGCTTACCCAACAAGGTAAAGAAATATATGAATCATTAATGATGATTGATGATGCGACAAAAATTTACTCCAGGCTTGACGCAATAGAAATCTTAGAAGGTAGAGGGGAGGAAGAAATTGCCAAACTTATTGACACTATTGTATTTAGTAAAGGATTGAAACAATTGATCAAACAGACGATGACACAAAACCGTTTCAAGCCTAAACAAAGGTAGTTCATTTCAGTTGATCCCACATATCATGCATTTGCTATGCTTAATTTATCATACGTATAGTACGGGTGAAATCCTAAGCGGAAAAAAACATATGTATAGTGCGCATAGTCAAAATCTATGTTATTGATGCCTCGGCCTAAAATTCAGCTATCTTAGCTCTTGCTTTTCTGCCACTTTACCGAGTGAAACATTCCAAGTTGCAAGGTACCTTACCTTACAGTAATACACATTTGGCTAAGTTGCGCGGTAGTCGGAATAGGCGTTATTGTGAAATAGCAGAATTAAGTTTCAATTGATTATTAGAATATGTACATGATTGTACGAAGTCCTCCAG
>JALZOS010000052.1 GCA_030913755.1 Thermoproteota archaeon
CCAGTAAGCAACGTTGCGTAATTGGTATTATACACAAAAAAAATATTTAAGTTTTTTTGAGATTAGAACTGGTTGGGGTCAGTTACAACCCTTTATAGGACAGAAGAACTGAGAGTAAAGCTATGAGAAAACAATTAGTTTTAATCATCCCAATTCTTGCAGCAATGATAGGAATGTTTGCAATAGTAAGTCTGAATTCCGTAAATGCACAGAACATGAGTATCCCAGAGACTAATATGACAAGCTTAACAAATGCCACTATGGATGGAAATATTACCAGTGGAAATATTACCAGTGGAAATATGGTTGCTAATTTGACCTCTCCTTAGTCCTTAACTTCTTTTTTGGACTTTAATTCGACTGTCCTTTTTTATTAAATCTTAGTATTCGTAATTGCCGCTCTTGGCAATTCAACAATCTCCATACATACCTAATATTTCAGTTTCCGTTTTATTATCAAGATGCATCCCTATAGTCTCATTTACCATATAATCGTGATGTCCTGTTCTAAATTCTTGCATATGTTTTTTGATTATAGGTTCCAACTCATAATCCTCCATTTCCTCAAAGTCTAGACAACATGTTATATTGTGTGAGTCTATATAGTAGTCCAATTCATTGCTATACTTCAATTCAGCAGCAGATTGATTTTGTAATTCGTCCAATGAACCAGCTAGAGGTAAAGTTAGACCATAAGCTAGAGGTGAAATAAATTGAGGATAGTTAGATGTTAAATTTGTGTCAGTGATGTTTCCTCTTATGGCTAATCCAAGTTTTTTTGTTGGATTCTTCTTACTGTACTTCAGAAGGCCAACTATAACGTCACCATTTGCACCTGGCTTTCCCGTGTTCATGTGGGCTCCAGTGTCATCAGAAAATCCAATTACATTGACTTTGTTTTCGGGGAAGTGTCATTAGCCACTGTCTGCCTAAGCGAAGCACAAAATTTTGTATCGATTAGCGGCGGGGAAAGACTGGAGGTTTAATTTAGTTTCCAAAATTTGCCGAAGGTGAACTTCTTCCTTTAGTAGGTAGATTGAATCAATGCTTGCACACTATTCTATTGCCAGCCTTGGTGAAAAAAAATACTTTGTTCTGGTTTATCCCCAACATAACTTCCTTTCCAATAGTCAGATTATCCAACTTAGAGTTTACATTAGAGATTTTTATGGAGTTTCCACCTAATCGTACCTCTGCTATTGACTCATCACCAAGCAACTCCATAAAAGATACCTCACCTTTCAACTTCAAACCTTCAAAATCTTGATTCGGTTTCAAAATCTGGAGATCTTTTGGTCTTACTCCAAGGATAATTGTTTGTTCTTTTATATTACTGAATGTGTCTGACAACGTATCTGGAAGCTTCAGCATAACGTTACTGTTCGTTGTAACTCCGCTGCCAGTGGCAAATGTAAAGAAAATCTGGGAGGTCTGTCTGACCATATTACATTCTAAAAAGTTCATTGGAGGCATTCCAATGAAACTTGCCACAAACTGATTAGCAGGTTGGTTATATACTTCCTCTGGAGCGCAAAGTTGATGTAATTTTCCTGACTCCATAACCCCAATATTGTCAGCCATGCTCATTGCTTCCACCTGATCATGTGTAATGTAAAGCGTAGTGATTCGCAATTTCTTCTGTAGTTTCTTGATCTCTACTCTCATTTCAGTCCGCAATTTAGCATCAAGGTTGCTCAGAGGTTCGTCCATTAAGAAAATCCTTGGTTTTCGAACGAGTGCCCTGCCGAGTGCGACTCTCTGCATTTGGCCACCACTAATCTCTCGGGGTTTTCGGTTAAGAAGATGGCCTATATTGAGCAGATCTGCTATATTCCGAACTCTTTCGTCTATCTTCTGCCGTTCAGTTTTCCTCATTTTTAACGGAAATGCAATATTATCATAGACATTCATGTGAGGGTAGAGAGAATAATTTTGAAATACCATTGCTACATCACGATCCTTTGGTGGTAGATCGTTTACTAATTCATCTCCAATGTAAATCTCACCGCCTGTGGGACTCGTCAGTCCCGCAATGCATCTTATGACGGTAGTCTTCCCACAGCCTGAGGGACCAAGAAGAACCATGAACTCCCCTGAATTGATTTCAAAAGAAAATTTTTCTAACGCAGTGACATTGCCATATCTCTTAGTGAGATCTTTTACGCGAAGCGTTGTCAAAATACCCAGCTACTGCTTTGAGAAGTATTTTCGTTTTAATATAATATTAATTTTCTTCCACCAATCGATACATCTTACCTATATGTCCAACTAAGCTATACAATAAATACAATCAACTAACCGAGCCCAAGAAAAGATTAAGTTATCGAAAATGAGGTTTTTGTATTAAGAGGTAAGCAAGATCCCCTTAACCATCTGCCCATGCACGACAATAACAGCACCTGAACAGTCAGAGAGAACTGCATGAATAAATACTTAAAAGCATAAAATTCGCAAGGTATGCAATGACCAAATTTGATTCTTTTTGCGAATACTTTTCTGCTATCAAGAATGACACTTCTGGGTTTGCGCACCAAAACTTTAAGCTCATTCTCATCTGTGGATTAGTGCTTTCGATCCTTGCTGCCACAAGCTTAACTCCATTCATGACGGCTCAATCTCAACAAGGCAAGCAAGTTACAATGACTGCAATAGTGGCAGAACCAAAGGACAGATGGGATACTTTGTTTGCGAATGCACTAGCGAAACTAAGGGAAAGACATCCCGATATGACCATAAACATAGACTCCAGAATATTGCCCTATGCAGATACCAGAAAGCAGATTCTGACATCGATGGCAGGAAAAACCCCAATCGATCTTGTTTCAGTAGACCAGATATGGCTTGGTGAATTTGCGGAAGGAGGCTTCCTGTCAGATTTGTCAAATTTGGCACATTCGTGGAACAGATCGTCTGAATGGTACGAGACTAATTGGGATGGAGGCATCTATAACGACAAAGTATACGGAATTTGGGCATGGACTGATGTCAGGACCATGTGGTACTGGAAAGATCTCCTGAATCAGACAGGAGTGGACCCAGATTCTTTGAAAACATGGAGTGGCTATCTCGCCTCAGCGCAGAAGATGGAGGCTGCACTCAAGGGCAATGGAACTCAAGCCATGCATCTGGTCGGCGCTAGCCACTCTCCTGACATGTGGTATCCGTATTTGTGGATGCTTGGAGGCAAAATAGTCGACCAAAAAAGCGGCCATACGCAAAAGGGCACGTACTGGTTTCCTTCTTATAATAGTACAGAGGGGATCAAAGCTCTTCAATTTTTGAAAGACCAGGTAAATGCAGGAATAAAGCCTCAAACAGATCACTTCTGGGGGCAAGAGTTTGCAGACAAAAAGTTTGCTGTGATGTTGGAAGGGTCATGGTTACTTGGACATTTTCCCACCAGTGAATGGAAAGGCTTTGACCAGCGTGTTGGTATGATACCTGCGTTTCCCGTTCCCAAAGAAGGTGATACTAGTGCAACAATGATGGGAGGATGGATGCTTAGTATTCCTGAGACTTCCACAAACAAGGATCTCGCTTGGGAATTGCTTACAATAATGGTACAACCTGACGTACTTGCGCCGGTGCTAGAAAAATACGGATATCTTCCAACTCAAAAGCCAATAGGTGAGGGGGCATACTCTGCTCAGCTTAACGCTACAATACCATATTACAAAGAGATGATCTCTATGATTGGAATAGGACATAGCAGGCCAAGCATTCCGGAATATCCCCAGATAGCTGATAACATAAGACAGGCAATCGATGAAGTTTACCTTGGCATAAAGGAACCCAAACAAGCGTTAGATGACGCAGCAAAAAAATCTGCGCAGGTACTTGGC
>JALZOS010000084.1 GCA_030913755.1 Thermoproteota archaeon
GTGGAGCATTGATACCAAAATGAACTGTATTAAAACAGTCAATACATAAGTGTTGGTTACACGTTGAACATGTATGATATTCTTCATGTTTGCTGCATCTTTCACACACTGTCATGAGTTAGAAGCACCTCGTACAAGACATTGGGGAACGATCGTCATCTATTAAGCTGTCCATTATATTCACCAATATAGGCAACGTCTCATATATTAATTGCTTTTTAAATATATAAAGTCAAGTGAAGAGAACAAAAATTAGATATTTAGTCCTACCGGGGATTGAGATTTGAACATGTGGGAGCTGGATTAATACGACTTTTCCTATATCGTATGGGAAAGCTAATCGTTCTCGCGTGCTAGGAATGGGACTCTACATTCCTTAACTAGTTCCAACGATTGCCCTGAGAGCTACAATGCAAAGTGCTTGCCACCCACTACCTTTATCTCTTCTATTTTTCCTATTTTTTGTATTATTTCACAAGCCCTCCTTAGGTACATGAATGTCTCCCAATCTAACGAGTTGACCTTCTACAGCATGGTTGAAGCCACCAATCTAGGTGCGATATGATCAAAGTCCGAACCAGTGTGATGCATTGAGAGGGTAAGAGGTGGAAAAAAAGTGCATTAAATTTCATCTTCTTATTAAACAATTAGATAGATATAGTCGGGTACACTCTTTTATTTTATAACAGCAATTGGCGAATGTGAATCTTAGGTTCTTAGCCCTAGTAATGGCTTCTTCTTTGGCATTTCTAATTCTGAATGTAACTAGTGGTTCAAATGCTGCTGTCTTTGGTCAGACGCTGAGTAGTACCCCAACCGTTAAGATTACCCACCCCACTCCGGACCAACAGATTAGTACGAATAACGGTACTTTAAGGATTACCGGGATATCCAGCGATAATTCTACAAGCAGTTGTGAAATTTCAGTTATTGCAAATAATGTAAAGCCATATCAACGAGCAGTACCAAACAAAGATAATGATTACTCATCCTGGAGTTTTACCCTTAATTCATCGTATACCCCGATAAAGGAAGGACAGAACAAGCTGACCTCTAAGATATCTTGTCTTGCTAGTCCTGTTAATGCCACAAAATGGTATAGCGTCAACTTTACCGGCGCATTTAAAGATATTACCACGAGCGATAACCAATCACAGGCAGTATCTAACAATACGAATATCAATGTCAATAATACTCAAATGGACTCGTTAAACAAAACTAACGAGAATACCAGTAACGTTAGCTCACAGATTTCTATTATGATTCCAGCGGCCAATCTAAAACAGTTGTCAACGGTAGTCAAATTAGACAAGGATCCCATTCCGAAGGGAAGCTTACAGACGGCCCGCCTCAATCTTTCGGATTCAAATACAGGTCAACCTTTAGCAAATGCTACGGTAGAGGCATCGATTACAAGTCCTTCTGGAAAATCAATAGTTTTTGAAAACATGACGGCCGCAGCAGGGGGAACTTCCTTTTCATGGAAGGTAGCTAGAGTTGCGGAGACAGGACTCGTACATATCAAATTTAAAATATCTGCACCTGGATTCGAATCAAAGGAAATAATGACCGCTTATGAGGTTGTCAAGACTTTGAGTCCTGAGAATCTAAACCCATTTACTTAAGAGTTTACGAAACTTAGTCAAGCAAGGAGCCGTAGACAGAACACTTTGTACTCGAGAAGTCAATGCTGTGAACTAATAATTAGACCTCAGAATATTTTTTTCTTTGAGCCAAACACATGTATACGTCTTACAATTAAATTTATGGCTAAATAAGAGAAAGAGGAGGCTATGATTGATGCTATTGTTGCAGCTTGCACAGGAGGATATTCTATTCTCAATAATTCCAATAGAATGAAGAATCTTGTTACATTATTGATAATATCAAATATAGAATCAGCAAATACCATCTTTGTTACTATTTGTTTTAAAACAGGAAAGTTTAATTTGCCAGTAAATCTTTTTGTATATTTCTTTCGATTATCAAGATGAAAGAGAATAGCAAAAATTACTTTAGAGAATACGAATCCGGCTATTACAGTTAATGCAGAATTTGCAAAATTGTCAGCGGAATATTTCGTAGACACATATGCTACCACAAGACTAACAATAAAACCAACAGTACCTGAAAGTACTAGATTCTTGTTGAGAGATATAGCGCTGCTATACCTTTTGTAAAACTTTGTAAAGAAATTTGTCACTCTACTATCTCTACTATCAGGTTTTCCTTTCACTTTTCCATTAATATTATATCAGTCATGATATAAGATAATTATCTAACTTGGGGATTCATATGTCCTTTTCTGATATCCTTTAGGGAGGATCCATAGAACAATCATGTGCCATATCCTGCCGGTGAGGTATGAAATAAAGCTGCAAAACCTATCTAATCGCCCAGCTGTCTGTGCATAGTCTGTTTTTGAATCAAATTTGACATTCTCGGTACCGTACACGCAGTGAATAAGAGTATCTAATACGGTTGCAAGGATGTAGCTTATCATGGAATCATGGTTGTGGACCCAGAAACAGGATATCGGGCCTTCGCCAAGATATTATAGCTCGATGGCCTATGACTCGTCGCTAAAGAGAGTTGTTCTTTTTGGCGGTTATGATGGTCAGGGTAACAGGGATACATGGGAATGGAACGGAAATGAGTGGACACAGATGGCAGACACGGGACCATCAGCTAGACACGGCCACTCTTGCTTATGATTCATTGCGGAAGAAAATAACCCTTTTTGGAGTTATGGCGGTACCATGCGTGGTGATACTTGGGAGTGGAACGGAAATGAGTGGACACAGGTGGCAGACACGGGACCACCAGGTAGATGGGGACATACAATTGTATACGATTCTGATAAGCAGAAAGTTGTTCTTTTTGGTGGACTCGCTGGGGGTAACAGAATTTTGAATGATACTTGGGAATGGAATGGAAATGAGTGGACACAGGTGGTAGGCACGGGACCATCTGCACGCGGCTGGCATTCAATGGTCTATGACTCTTCAAATGACTTAGCGGTTCTTTTTGGCGGAGTAAGTTTTACTTCACCGTCTTTTTCTGGCGGGACCTGGAAAATGAAAGACAATGTATGGACAAAAGGACAAGACATAGGTCCTAATCCTCGGGGTGAAGCGACCATGGTATACGCGAATAGAGAGCAGTATTATTTGGTGGGCGCTATGCTTCAGGAATCAATGCAGATACTTGGGAGTGGGACGGAACTTTTTGGATACGACGTCAGAATATGCGTCCGAAGGCTCGTAGAGGTCATTCAATGGCATATGATAGTGATAGAGATCGAATTATATTATTCGGGGGGTGTTGAAATCTCAGATAATCTCGGAGATACATGGGAGGCACTAAAAATAGATACAGTGTAAGTCCCATCTGTTTCAGTTCTTGGCAGAATTTAATTTATTTTTTGAACGCGGATTATCACCGTGTTACCATTTTGCGTTATCCTTTCATAAAGTTAGCTTTGTTGCTTCCTGCATTGGAAAAACTAGGCCGCTGTTTACCGCTATCGATGTCAATTCAGTCGATACATCCTTTCCATGAAGCTTGGGTTTTTAATTAAAACTGCATAACACAGTGAACATGAAGGACAATGAACATCTGTATATTTTCTGTTTATGATAGTTAGAGTAACTATTATAAAATATGATTGCTTAGTGAACTGAGATCATGGCAAAGATCGCCCTAATTGTAGGTTCTGTTCGACGGGATCGTCAAGGAATTAAGGTAGCGAAATGGATCGAGAAGAAGCTAATGAGTCGAAATCACACTGTGTTCTTTATTGACCCACTTGAGTTGAACCTTCCTCTACTAGATAGAATGTATAAAGAGATGACTGACCCTTCAGAGGAATTGAAGGATCTTCGAAACAAAATAAAAAATGCGGAAGGGTACGTGGCTGTTACTCCAGAATATAATCGAAGTACTTCTGCGGCAATGAAGAATACTCTTGATTACTTTCTAGAGGAATATTTCTTCAAACCCTCTGCTATAGTATCTTATTCACCTGGAATATTCGGTGGAGTGAACGCAGCACAACAACTCAGATTGGTATTTGCTGAACTGGGAGCTCCTTCAATTCCATCAGCCTTTACAATATCAAGGGTCATGAACGTCTTCTCTGAAAATGGTGATTTAACGGATGAAACATACGACAAAAAAGTAACAAGATTTCTCACTGAATTTGAATGGTATATCGAAGCCTTAA
>JALZOS010000140.1 GCA_030913755.1 Thermoproteota archaeon
AAAGTGCAATAATTCCATCGCTGTTAAAGAACTTTTAATTCCGCAACGCTTTTGAAACTCGGCCATACTTTTACTCTGAGGAATGCCAGAAATTGCCTGAGCCAATAAAGAAGGATTTATCTTATCACAAGCCATTTTTTCACCAATCTTGGGATGCTATTCATCCTTATTAATTAGGCTTCACAATATGGCGAAATGCAAGTCACCAGGTGGCTAAGCTTAGCTATAATAGTAAATATTTTCTACTTGTGTTGATGGAATATGTGATTATTAAGGGGTTTTTGCAACGGAATTAAAATTAATAGTTACCTATAAGAGCCTCCGAGGTTCGGTTATTGCGAATTTTGGGAATCATTCTGTAACTAGGTGAAACTATCGAATTCTCGCCACATATTACGAATAAAACAGACATTGACTGTTATTTCCATAATTGATGTTCAGAATCCCCTGGAAACTATTAGTATCTTTTTTCCTCAATCATCACTATGAATATTTTGGCAATAGGTGCACATCCAGACGATATTGAACTAGGGTGTGGCGGACTGTTGATTAAAGCCGCAAGGAATGGTCATCATGTATATTTGTACAATATAACCCAAGGTGAGAAAGCAGGAGATCCTCGACAAAGGATAGAGGAATTAAGAAGGTCTGCTAGATACATCGGCGCCAAGGCGCTCTATATAGACAGATTTCCTGACACACAGTTATCTCTTACAAGCGATTTAATCAATCACATAGAATCATGTGTCAACATGTGTAGGCCTGACTTGGTTATTACTCATCCAATGACTGACACTCACCATGATCATAGAGTAGTGGCTGAAGCCAGTATAGAAGCTGGAAGAAATGTCTCAAATATGTTGTCCTACGAAATGCCTCTGACGAAGGATTTTAATCCCCACATATATTACGATATATCCGACTCGATGGATGCCAAACTTGAATTGCTCAGTCTATTTCAATCACAGAGTCACAAGATCTTTTTAGAATCAAAGGCAATCAGAGGTCTAGCACAGTATCGGGCACTTCAAAGTAGGCTAAGCTCGGATGTATCTTACGCAGAATCATTCCAAATTGTCAAGGTCGCATTAGATGGAAATTTTGCATTTTTGAACAACTCGTCTCGCATTGATGCAAAAGTGAATATAGATACTCACGCTTCAGCGGCGCTATGTGAGTGTATTTATGTATAGCTCGCAAGAAGATCGGTTATTTTTTTATCAATAATCAAGAATTTTAGGGAACGTGAGCTGAGTAGAAAGATTCGATCTCTTTCCTTTCAACTTCCAAATGTTACCCTGTCAATCTATGTTAAATTTCCATTGACACTAGAGCTTCATAGATGTAGGATGGATTGGATAAACGACCTGGAGAAGTTGAGTAAGCATGCAGACATCTGTTGGTAAAAAAATCCTTCTTGTTCTATTTCTTTGATAATTGTTTCTCTAACGTTACATATGACCAATGTTCCGATGATTCGATGTTCTCTAATTCCGTCTTCAAGTTTTCTTAATAACACATGCGAGATGCGCCATTACAGTCTAGAAATTGATCCATAATTTTGATTACAAAATTCTTCCGCCTTAGCCTTTAAGTGCCCCCAACGGCGCGTTATTCCACCGCTGGGCGAGAGCATGGATAGAAGTTTCTTAGTTTCTGATCAATAGCGATTGCAAGGTCACCGGGCCATTTGGAACTTCTGGAAATACCTACCTAACATCAAAGATCAGTATTGCTACTCCGTCCTATTAAGCACGATGTTATGTTAGGTAAATTATGACAAAAAACAAGTCAACACCCTTCCTGTCTTCCAAAGAAAAAGAACTGCAGCGTTCTAGTCCGCCGCTTGCTGGTAGCTTGTAAGTATATTTTCATAACATACGCAGAAGAGCCCATGCACCTGTTTTTGTTATTAGTATATGCCACTGCTAGTCTTATTGCTGTCACTACTTTCCAAGTGAGTTATAATTTTCGCTTTCATCTGAGATTTGGACGCCGCACCTACGAACCCATCTATGGCCTTTCCATTCTTTAATATTGCTATAGTTGGTATACTCTGTATCCCAAAAGCACCAGCAACAGTTGGGTTTTCATCTACGTTTACCTTCCCAAATACTACTTTTCCTGCAAGTTCGCTGGCAAGTTGTTCTATGACGGGCGAAACCATTCTACAAGGTCCACACCAAGGAGCCCAAAAATCAACTACCAATAGAGGATATTTCCCTACTTCATTACTAAAATTAGAATCTGTCAGTAGGATTGGGGAAGCTATCCTAACACTAGGAATACTCTTATTGCCATAGGTGCTCTCCGCCCTTGCAATCAATTCGTTTCTCTTCCTTGACAGTATATCATTTAATTCCTTATCATTTTCATAATTTTCCATAATTTTTTATCACCATATAATGCATATAGCCGGAAACTATTAAACGTTATGTGTTGGTATTGCCAAAACTGTACAAAACCTTTATTTACCTTTAACCCGTCTTCTGCAATGTGCCCGTTTCGTCCCTTACTGTATTAACACGCATGGATTGTTCTTGTGAGGATCTTTTTACTTGTCTCTACAATTTATCCAGTTCAGATACTCAGGTGCTAGCAATTTTGTTGAGAGCTAAGGAACATAAAGGACTGACCTTGGAAAATCTTGGAAAACAAGTTAATAGAGACAAGGGTACTGTATTTAGGTCATTACAGAAACTAGTAGGATTAGGTTTCTCTACTAAGCAAACAAGAACTTTGAAACAAGGTGGATATTATCATGTATACGAAGCTGCGGATGTCAATACTATTGAAAAGAACGTAGATCAAAGAATAACGGAAATCGAGACCTCTCTGAACAGAATCAAAAGAAAGTTCAGAGCCAATATTAAAAAAATAGTCTGAGCTAAATTCGTGTTGCAGACTAGTATTGCAGATTAAGGCAAGATGGCACCCTTTTGCTAATAGAACTTAGAACAAACTATCCATCGGATGCTTTGTAGATATTCCAATTGCTATATTAAATTAAATTGTAAATTGTTCTGATCATCTGGATGATTCTGTCTTTTAGTCCCATTGTTTATTTCGTTTCCTCTTTAAATCATGCTCTTAAAACAGACGTCCTTCCCGTAGCCAAATGCTTTTCTTACCATTTCTATATTAGAATATATTACAAGAGAATAACGACCTGACAGCTCTTTTCATAATTTAAGGCCATTCGCACCAGTGATGCAGTGATTAATCTAAAATCTTATGCAATATATTTTTATATATTGAAAAAAATGCCGACGTTATAGCATGACATCATTTATTTCATCCGAGATAAACGAGTATCTGTTTTATTAGTACGTGTTGAAATTTCACATCTAACGTTTGCGGAATATGCTTTCCATATAATTACTAGTAATTAAAAATACAAAATCATGGCAAGAGATATAAATCAAAAATAAACAATTTACCATAATGAAAACTCAAGCGTATGCGGCTCAGCTAGCTGGCGATAAATTAGAAGTATTCGAATACAACTCAGGTTTGCTGCGACCTGACGAGGTAGAGGTTCATGTTAAATACTGTGGTATATGTCACAGCGATCTAAGCATGCTTGATAACGAGTGGCATATCACAAAGTATCCCTTTGTCCCCGGTCATGAAATTATTGGTACGGTATCTGAAGTGGGAAACGATGTCAAGCATCTGAAGATTGGACAATATGTAGGAGTAGGCTGGCGCGCTCGCTCCTGTTTAGTTTGTGACCAATGTATGAGCGGTCATCACAATCGCTGCTTGAAAGGTGAGGACGTCATCGTTGGGAGACATGGAGGT
>JALZOS010000163.1 GCA_030913755.1 Thermoproteota archaeon
CTGTTGCGTTAGTTAATCCAGTAATATTGATCTTCCAAGTTAGGTTGACCTTTTTAGATTTAAAACTCGCTGATCCTTTGGCAGTTGAATTGACTTTCGGGACCTCGTTCTTTCCTGATAATTTTGCTTTGTATTTTTCATTCAGTCCATCGACAGGAATTAAGCCAGTCGCTCCTAGTACTATTAAAGAAGCCAGCGCGGCTCCTATAACTAACAAAGTAAAGTATCGCGTATCTATCATTCAGAAGAACTCCGTACTGCCTTTGATAAATCTTTTGTCTGCTATTTCGTTTGTCGTGAAATCTTTGATCCACATAAACACTTGTCGAGCAAATGGGTTTAAAGAAGCCGTTGCGAGTACGTTCATGGTGAAACGAGCCCCGCAACAGCTGAAATAGGCATCTCGATTATAATAGGACGTTAAACATAATATCGGTTTTTGTTCATGTGTGATTATGACAGAACTCGATTGTCCAACATGCCATGAGAGGTGCACGCTACCTGAAGAAATGAAGAATCATTCCGAGAAAGTCCACAACTTGAACAGAGCATATATGGACTGGATATTTCTTCTTGAAGATAGGATTTCGCAACTGGAAGCAACCAGTATGGTTAGCCATTAGAATCGATTCCTATTCCCCTTCCTTTTTTCTTTGAGCAGCGTGTTCAGCCTTCAACGCAGGGTTTTAAGGTGTCCGTCGCGTCGTAAGTAGGTTGACATAACCAGTTTTACAATTTCGACAAAGAGGCGAGGGTGGTAAATTACGACTGCAACAGACGGGTACAGTTACAACAACAATACAGAGTATCTATGCGGGTGATCTAGAATAAACAACGACAGAAGAAGAGGAAGACGAAGTAGCAGAACTTACTGCATTGAAAAAGCCGAGCAGCAGATTTTCAGGGTTACAAGAGGACTATGAATTAGCAAAAAACGCTGTTAAGGTAATTGAAAGTAAAATAGCAAGGAGATATACTTTGAGAGTATATCGATAATGATAAGACAATGCTTACTTTGCAGAACTGTATTCAATGACGCTGACCTGTTGGAAGATGCCAAGCTAACCAATATACTGATTCTCTGTAATTCTTGTTATATTGATAGGATTCATGCTGAGGAGTGATGATACCGACCGAATCCGGACTACAAGCAAATTTACTTAGTCTCAATTACATATTATTGATTAATTCCTATTACAGTATAACGTAGGCGCTAGTTTATGAAAGTAAGAGTTTATTTTTGCAACGAGCCTGATATCCGATCCGCTATTTTAAGGAACGATAAAATCGGTAGACAGGCACTAGAAACCATCTACAATTTAGTATGGGAATGTGAATTTAAGAATATTATTAATGCAGGTAGGATCTGGCTTAAGTTTATTGAGGAGGAGAAAAGTCCATTTGGAGTAAGCTTGAGGAAAAAAAGAGATCATAACAAAATAGCTTCTGCTGATATTATTCAAGTAGGTAATGATTTTTATATGGTTCATAAAGTTGGTGTCAGGGAGATAGAAGTAACTGATTGATTGAAGTTACTTAACTTAGAGAGATGTAATAACCCAAGATGATATGTATGCGATATCTAAGATTTCTTGATTTATGTAGGTTTGAAAGACTTACGGTAGAAGAGAAATCTCAAAAGTTTTATGACTTCGAAAGGTCTGTACTGCCAGAGATTTAATGCCTCAAATTATTGGACTATTTGTTTGGTGATAGATTATACGCCTACTTCCTTGGCAAGCATTACTAACTTCTTTCCGTCACCAGTTAGCCTATCAAATACCTTGTTTTTGACAGTCTTTCTGTCTACCAGTCCCATTTTATGCCCCTTTACAAGCAATTTATGGCCAGTACTACAATTGTTGGAATATTTTCCATTATTTTGTGATATTTCGTGATGGTAATTAGTTTTGGATTACTCTAATTCTTATTAAAGAAAAAGTGATGATTATGCTATGTTGGAGCAGAATGATTAACAGAGATTAACAGAGATTACAGAACCCCGGGCGGCAAGACTCTTTTCTGTTCAGGATTCTATAGAACTCATTCTATCTTATCTTCGACCTTTTGATCTTTTCTTGTAGTAACATACAGCCTTGAATTAATGTTTCAGGTCTGGGAGGACAACCAGGTACATAGACATCAACTGGTACAATTCCATCTACACCAGGAAGCACATTATAAGAGTCTATATAAAGGCCACCCGTTATTGCACAGGCCCCCATGGCTATAACATATTTGGGTTCTGGCATCTGATCATACACCATTCTAAGGCGAGGCGCCATCTTTCGAGTTACGGTGCCCTGTACGACAATTAGATCACATTGCCTAAGTGATCCAAACGCTTCAATTATCCCAAATCTCTCTACATCATATCTTGGTCCCGATGCGGCCCCAAATTCTACACTACAGCACGCAGTCTCAAGATGCACAGGCCAGAGAGACCATAAGCGTCCCCAGTTGATGGCATAACCAAGTGGCAAATCAAGCGCTTTTATAAGAACATCCCCCAGTTTTCCAACCATAAGGTTAAAGTTAGTTGGATTGACTAGGTCTTTAATCAAAGCATCTTCTACAGTCTTCTTCGTGACATAGATATTTAACGCTTGCCACTTTGATGTAGATCACATATTCCTTTTCTCCAAGACAAATAGAGTGTATAGACCATATAGACCACTTTTCTACGTCTTTCTTTGCAGCCACAGGTTTTGACTACCTTATCACATGACATCCCAGTTTCTGCGATATTCAACTTTCAATACTCCCTTACATTTGAGCCCAGAATTCCAAAATCATACCTCGAACGTCATCATAGTAGTCTAATCTATAACGTTTAGAGTCTGAAATGGGTAACCATTCCATTTTGTTTGTTGGTACCGCATACAGGTCAATATGATATTATGATCATAATACTATCAAACTTGTAGTTAGGCCTACATGACCCAAATCCATAATATCTTCGACCAGACCTTTGAGTTCCTGCCTATCTTTTGCGTCAATCTTCAATAATATGGAGTACGGTCCGCCAACTATCCTATGAACATATTGTACGCCTTCTATTTTTCGTAACTTGGAGATTAGCAATTCAGCGAATGATTGCTCACATTCGATCATTACAAAGGCGGTTGACAGTCAAACAAACACTATAACACGTAGTATCCTCAATCTAATAATGTGATCTAAACGTTCCGAGAAATGAGTTTCATATCAGACGTAAAGGAAAAGAAGTCATCATGATTCTTTACATCCAATATGTGTCCTTTCTGACTTAGAGTATGTAACTAACCACTTACTCCAGTCTTTAGAGACCATTTTTGGTATATCCTACAAGGGTTGACGTAGTTTTAATCCCGTCAATATGTCTAATTTTTGAATAAACGTATTCCAAATCATTGGTTGATGGTGCTGACATCTTTACAATTATGTCATAAAGGCCGCTGAGCATATGAACCTCTTGAACTTGATTGAATTTTCGTAGTTCTGAAGCAATTGCGTCAGCACGTGCTAGATCACAGACTACGAGAACATACATGTCGACCATTAGATTGTATCGTATAGTGTAAGGTCATATGATATACTTTTTCTGTATAAAAGGAAGACGCACCAGTCTAATTTCTCTTTATTATATCGATTCTGTTTCTACTGCAATAGATCTAGTGCTAACCTTAATTCTGCTATCTCATTTTCAACAGTGATCGTGTCATTTTCATCTCTTGGATACTTTAACAATATTCCACAGGCTTGTATTTCTGACAATATTATGTCCTTTTTATCCCTACAAAGACTGTGATACGAGTCAACGAAGGAATATGTTACCTTTCTCGTTCTATCTTTACATCCACAAGTTTTGGCTACTATGTCATAATCTTCTTCTGTTTGCGCGATATTCATCCTATACTATTACCACCTTAGTTTGTCCACAATTCTGAGGCCATCTCATGGATGTAATCATGATCTAACTTGTAAGACTCATAATCTGAAATAGGCGTCAATTGCATTTGATTATTACCACACGAAGGACAAAGTACGATAGTTCTGTTTCCTGTCAAACACGAAACACACCAAAAACATGACCCGCACATCAAGAAGTTTTTCTTATCGATTAACGTGTTTTCATTCTCATGAATCAGTGTTTCCATTTTAGAGATGCTTACAATGGCAGACCATCTTCTTCCGGGTTTTCCCCACGAAGGTATTTTATTATCATTGATCTTATTGAAAGTAATGAGATTAAAGTCTGCCTACTATCCGACACAGTCGTAAGACACCTGCATTATCTTATGTGACAAACGCTGCCCGCTTTCGCATAAAATTTGTTGGAATCATGTAAGATTTGAGGATCAAAAACCATATTTTACAGCCTTTGAAAAAATGGATTGAAAAAGCACCTATGGCCAGAAGTCCTTTATACCACATCTATTAGCACACTGTGTGATGGTAGTATCTAGATTTCCCTTAAAAAACAGGCTGCAGTACTGTCCACTAACCTAGCAATAGTAGTAGGTAAGATGGTATGAAAGAGCCGAGATCCTTACGGTCTGTAGAGCCCTTCACAATTGAGCCGAAAGATAAGAAGATGAAATTACGCTCAGTCCTCCAATTTTTACGCACCAAAAATAAGGACATCAAACATTATCACTTCGTAACGGAGTTTATTATCTTGTCTTGATCCATTAAAGCAAATAATGCCAATTAGTTACCAGTCTACTCTTTCTTGACTAATTCATCAATTTGTTTGTATAACTCTAAATATTGGAAACCTTTCGCTGTAATCTTATACACTTTATTCAATTCATTATGTTCTATCAACCCATGTTCAAGCAGAAATTGTAAGAATTGTTTTATTTGAGGGTATGAAAGGAATGAAGTATACATAATGCGTCTCATGCGTGAGTATCTATCCAATTAGATAGATAATACTCACAGTCACAGAGATTTCCTGTTGTCCTGATATTATTGGTGTTGATGATGCACCTGCTCCGGGTTGAAGAGCCTCAGCACTGTAGAATGGGACAGGAGGAGGTGATCCTGCTTCTCCAACAGTTATTGATTTTACTCCTAACACTTTTAAGCCTGCAGCACTCGCAGCAATCTCAGCCTTTGTTTTTGCATTATCAATAGCATCTTTTAGTAAAGAGTTTTTCATCTCGTCCGACTTCTGATTCGATAAACTGAAGTAGATATTATTCACATTATTGGCTCCCGCTGATACCGCTCCATCAATCCACTCTGATACACTTTCTATGCT
>JALZOS010000208.1 GCA_030913755.1 Thermoproteota archaeon
TTTAAAATGCTCGATGTCAGAGTCTTTGCCACTGAAGATGATAGGTATAATCGCATCTTTTGGTTCGACCTTGCTCAATTGTAGCCTTAAAGTCTCTATGTCCTTTCTTGCAGCAAGATTCACATACTGCTCATGGGCTGCATCGAGTAACTCATAACACTTGCCATCGATGGTAACATTCTCATGTTTTTCAGGATAGAAGCTATAAGCGAGAAGAAAGCTAATTACTCCACCGATAGCGAGTATTGCAATGGCTGGTACCGCAAGTCTAGTTACGTCTAACATGGCTACCAGAGCTGTACGTTATCGTGTCCACGTTTATGGTAAGATGGAACGTTTGATAATTCAACGTAGTCAACACGGAACATTTATTCCAACTATAATGATTAATTGTAATTGACATAGTATTGGAAACGCCTTTCTACTTCTTTGTTATTTCCTCTTCGAATAAGTGAAATTTGTGCCTGTAATTGCTTTTTGACATACTCTAAACAGCGTGCAGCTTGTTCACTATCTGGAAATCGTGCCAACAAAATATTTTCGAATTGTTTCATGAATTCTACTACCTTTGCACGGTATTCTTCGTCCGATGGTTTCTTATTGTTTGTTACCTTGAACCATGTTGTAGTGCATGGCGCCGCATAGTTTTTTGCGAGATCCTCTACTACTCTGTCTATCTCAAAATAGTCCATTTTCATATCTTAGTATACGTGAAATTGGATTATATTCTCTCCGGAAACAAATACAGTCTTTCGTTGCCGATTAGGAAATCCTAACACAGGCTGATATTAATAGCATATATTTTTTCCTTGTTGTATTGCCCGTTTGGCAATACTTGGCAATACATAATAATAACACCCCCCTATTTTTTTTATTGGTAGACGAAATTGATAGAATCCTGTTAGCCCAACTGGGGAAGAATTCACGTACGTCCTCATATGAGATAACGAGGTATCTCCAGGATTTAGGATACACAATTACTGATAGAACCGTCCGCCATAGATTGACGAAGTTAGAAAAATCCAACGTTATACTTGGGTACTCTCTCGTTCTGAATCCAACTTTACTCTCTGAAAAAATAAATCGTACAATTCTCCTTAAATTCAAATATACAGCTAGCACATCTGTTATGACCTCTCGTCTTGAAAAATATTGTAAGGAATCATCTTTTTGTATTTACTCTGCGAAACTGACAGGAGATTTTGATTGGGTATGTCATTTTGTTTTCGATTCCGTTGAGCAATATGAATTTGAAAGTAACAATTTCTTGAATAGGTTTATTGAATTAATAGAAGATTTCCATTCTTATGAATCAAGTATGGTAAAAGCTTCACCTTATGCACTAATTGATGACCGCGACGTAAGAGAACAAAAATGGCGGGTTTACAAGATTCTCAATTCCTTACAGAAATATGAAAAACTAAACGAGAAGCTCCAGTTTATAGTCGAAAGTTTAGTGAAACACTTCGATGCAAAGTTTGCTAGGATATGGCTGTTAGATAAAGAAAGAAAAAACCTTATTTTGAAATTTACTGCCGGCAGGTACAAGAACATTGATGGAGAGTTTTCAAAGGTGCCTGCCGATTCAAATAAGATAGGGAATATAGTAATTACCGGTAAACCCACAATTACAAATGATGTTGTTAATGACAAGAGAATAAGATATCCTGAATGGGCCAAAAGAGAAAGATTGCAATCATTTGGAGGATATCCTCTGACTCATAGTCAAAATGTCATAGGAGTTCTTGCAATGTTCAGCACCAAGAGACTCCAAGCGGCTGACTTTGAAATTCTAGGAGTGTTCTCAGACCAAATATCCAAAGAGCTCGAAGGAGTATTTGATGCAATAGATTTCTTGATGCCAAAGTAAGATATTTTCTACTAATTGTTCTTCCAAATGATTACTTGCTTCGTCGAGGTAGATTAAAGGCATAGCGTTGTACATTTGACGTAAACTGCTCATTCCTCATTCCTCATTCCTACCTTTTTAAGTAGGGATCTTGGGTTCTGTGTTTGTACCATGCTATAAAACCAAGAGGACGTCCATCAACGTAAATAATTAACTGTTCCAAATCTACAAAACAGATATTGAACGCTGACAATTTTGACGAAATGTTCTCTTATGCCAGACTATGCAATTCGTCCTGTATGATGGCAGCATGTCGTATTCAATTATATCCTTATGTCAATTTTGTTTAAACATTACAAGCAACTACGAAAGATGGGAGGTAAAATAGAGGAGAGATTAGGATACTCCAATATGCACATATAGTCGAAGTATTCAAGCCTTGGGTTGAGTCTATTGGTATTCTTACTCAAAAACTTAATGACTGTTTAAATAGTTACTAATTAAGTCAAATAATATGCAAAAGATCAGCCCATGTTTGTGGTTCGACGATAAAGCTGAGGAGGCAGCTAAGTTTTATACCTCCATTTTTAAAGACTCAAAGATTGGAGACGTTACCCGGTATGGAAAAGAAGGCTACGAGATTCATGGAAAGGAGGAGGGAACAGTAATGACTGTGGAATTTGAAATCGAAGGGCAAAAATTTTTAGGCCTCAATGGCGGTCCGATATTCAAATTCAACGAAGCCATTTCGTTCCAAGTATATTGCGAGACGCAGGAAGAAGTGGACTATTATTGGGAGAAACTTTCCCAAGGGGGCGATGAAAAATCGCAGCAATGCGGTTGGCTCAAGGAAAAATACGGAGTCTCGTGGCAAATCGTTCCCATCATTTTGATAAAGATGCTGAAGGACAAGGACTCTGAGAAATCGCAAAGAGTCATGAAGGCAATGCTTCAAATGCGCAAGCTCGACATTAGCACCTTAAAGAAAGCGTATGAGGAAAAATAACTATGAGCGGTCGTGGTAATAATCTTTCGTCAATTTCCCTTTTTATCCAATCGTCGCAAAATTGTAATTTGGTAATTATGTACACATCTGCCCATTTGTAACGACGGTGTGGGTTGTGAGTTGATATTGATGAAGCGGTGTAGCAGCTTTATTAGCAGCTCATACTATCAATGCAGTAATGGGTTCAGTAACTCAGTATCATTGTGAAAAGTGTGGCATGGAATTTTCAAGTCTAGCTGAATTGAATTATCACCAGATTAGCAAACATTCTAACGTACCCGATTAGCTACGACTATAAAATGAAGGCAATCTTATGGTCGTGATACTCTGGAAGTTTAATTTTTCCTCAATAACATCAAATTGTTATATTCTATGTTTTACATAATACATCGCTTCCAAGAACAGCCTCAAACTGGTGGAGGTCTATTGATGTTAGCAACCTCCAACAGTTTCTCATTATCTATCCAGAAAATCGTCAACAGCTTTTAAATAAAATACTATTTCTATAATATTTTGTCGAATTGTTCATTATGTCTGGTGTGAGGTAGCGTGCCAATATCCTCTCACACCAGTTTTTAACCAAAGAAACTTTCAAATTCAAAATTCCAATAACTTTTCCTAGACAGGTTTTCATCACAGCAGCTGGTGTGGGGTTCTTAGTAGTCATGCCAGTTTCCTACTAATCAAAAAAACTTAAATATTTTATAGCTTCTACTATTATTAAGTTGTTGGAGCTGGGGGTTACACCTTTATTCGTACTCTTTTACAGAGGACCCCCAGTTTTTGATTAAAAGGT